>JAGLQA010000190.1 GCA_023137075.1 Candidatus Aminicenantota bacterium | reverse complement strand
GATGTGTTCATTAGCAAGATCGATACGAACCAACCAGGGACCGGCAGTCTCGTCTACTCCACATATCTTGGCGGAGACGATGATGACGTGGCCTACGGCATAGCCGTCGCCGGCATAAATGATGTTTTTGTCACCGGTTATACCAATAGTACGGATTTTCCCCTCCTGGGTGAATACCAGGGCGATCAAACCGGCGCCGATGCCTTCGTGGCCCAGCTCAATACCAGCCAACCCGGCGGCAGCGGCCTCATCTATTCCACCTACTTAGGTGGCAGCGGCTCTGCTGAAAGGGGCGAGGGCATAGCTTTCGCAGCCGGCATGATATTTGTAACCGGATCCACCGACAGTACGGATTTCCCTACTGTGGAACCTTACCAGACGGATCAATCCGGGATCGATGCCTTTGTGTCAAAGTTAGACCCCACCCTGGGCGGCGCCGGTCTGCTCTATTCCACCTATTTGGGCGGATCGGGCGATGACTTGGGTGCCGGTATCGCAACGGATGGCGTCTATGCCTATATCACCGGGACCACGGACAGTACGGATTTCCCTGCTCCCCCTTTTACCCCCTCTTACCTCGCGCCCTACCAGGCCGCCTTTGGAGGCGGCGCGTCCGACGCCTTTGTAGCCAGGGTTTCGACGTCCCCTCCCCCCGGGTCGGGGTGGATTACTCTCTCGTACTCCACTTACCTCGGCGGCAGCGGCGACGACTCCGGCAAGGGAATAACGCTGGATATCGGTCTGTTTGATATGTTCAACGCCTACGTGACCGGGACCACGGACAGTACGAACTTCCCCACCCTGAACCCGTACCAGGGGCATCAAGGAGGCGACGACGCGTTTTTGACAAAGATCAATACATATGTATCCGGCGCACCCGGCCTCCTCTATTCCACCTACTTAGGAGGAAGCGGGGATGATACTGGTTTGGGAGTTGCTATTGAATTTCCGACGACCGCGTTTATAACCGGGGGTACGGCGAGTACGGATTTCCCTACCCTGGATGAGTACCAGGCCGATCAAACCGGTGAAGATGCCTATGTAACAAAAATTGATACTATCCTACCCGGGGTCGCCGGTCTCATCTACTCCACATATTTAGGCGGTGGGGGGCAGGATAGGAGTAACGGTATAGCCGTGCGCGGCAGCGTCGCTTATGTGGGTGGTTTTACAGCCAGTTCGGACTTTCCCACCGTGGATGAGTACCAGTCGGCCCTGGCCGGCGGCACCTACGACGCCTTTGTGGCAAAACTTACCACCTCCGGTTCTATCACCGTTATCTCTCCCAACGGCGGCGAAAATTGGGGGCCCGGCACTACCCAAAATATCGAATGGGATGCACCCGGTGTAGGCGGGGCCGTGGGCATAGGTTTGTATAAAGATGGCAGCCCGGTGGGGGTTATCGTGGACGCGGTGGAGCCGGATGCCAGTCCCTATGTCTGGACCGTCGGCGAATACATCGGCGGCACGGCCGGTCCCGGGACAGGGTACACGGTCAAAGTTAAAGAGATCGGTTCTATGGTTTCCGATACCAGCGACGGCCCCTTTTCCATATCGGAATTAACACTTACTTCACCCAACGGTTTTGAAAGCTGGGCCGCCGGTTCCACTCAAAATATTACCTGGAATGCCCCGGGAATGTCCGGTAACATGCAAATCACGTTGTGGCAAAGCGCCTCATTAGTAGGCGTTATTGCGGACGGTATAGATCCGGCAGCCGGTTCTTATGCCTGGACGGTAGGCGAATACATCGGCGGCACGGCGGTCCCCGGAGTCGGCTTTACGGTAAAGATCGAAGAAACAGGTTCGGCCATTTCCGACGAGAGCGATGATCCGTTCATAATTTCCACCCTGGGATCTATTACCGTTACTTCCCCCAATGGTGGAGAGAGTTGGGGCCCCGGCGCCATCCAAAATATTACCTGGACCTCTGCCGGCGTTACCACCCCATTAGTGATTGGCCTTTTCAAAGATGGAATCGGGGTAGGCGTTATTGTCGATGAATATGATCCTGCCTTAGGTTCTTATGCCTGGACGGTAGGCGAATACATCGGCGGCACGGCGGCCCCCGGAACCGGGTATACAATAAAAATAAAGGAAAAGGGTTCTACCATATTTGATGCGAGCGACGCGCCCTTTAAAATTTTACCCGGGACATTAGCTCTAACTTCCCCCAATGGCGGCGAAAGCTGGCCTGCCGGCACGCTTCAAAATATTACCTGGAGCGCTCCCGGGTTCAGCGGGACATTGTATATCGGGATATTGAAAGACGGCGCTTTGCTTGGGGTTATCGCGAAAAATATCGACGTTGCCGCGGGCTCTTATACCTGGATGGTGGGACAGTATATCGGTGGAACAGCGCCCGTGGGCAGCGATTATACGGTTGGGATCAAATTGAAAGGCACGGGCACTAAAGATATCAGCGATGCGGTCTTCAATATTACGGCAGCCCCCCCGCCCATAACCGTTTTGTCTCCAAACGGCGGAGAGGATTGGGAAATCGGTTCCGACCAGACGATTACCTGGACGGCCCCTGGAGCGACCGGTTTGTTACGGATTTTTCTATTGAAAGACGGGGTGACTTTGGGAACTATCGCGAATAATGTTGATCCCACTTCAGGCTCTATCCCCTGGAGGACCGGTGTGCACAGCAACGGGACGGCCGCTGCGGGAACAGGATATAAGGTAAAAATAAAGCAAAAACTCGTTTTAATTGCCGATATCAGCGACGCGTCGTTTTCTTTAACGAATTCTCCTCCGTCAACAGATAGTCCGGATGAGACAAAAGGAGCGGGAAAAGAGTAACGAGCAAAAAATAGCGCCCCTGCTAAGAAAATATTACATGATTTTTTCCGGATTTAGTACATCATTCGGATCGAGTGCTTTTTTTGTCAGGCGCATCTTTAATCTATTTTCGCCCGTTTGGAATCCCATAAGAAGTAGAACAACAACATGGCAAACATAATGACTCCCAGGATCTCGGAATCTAAGAAACCGAAGAGCGTGACCTTCCCCTGTTCCCATGAGTCCGTACCCAGGGCTTTGGCCAACGTCCAATCCGATCCGTACTTCAGGAGTTCTTTGCCGACAAAAGCGATAAATGCCGCGACCACTCCCATCAAGGCGCCACCGGCAATAAATCCGGACGCAATGAGTGTGCCGCGTTCCTTCCGGGCCGCTTGCAGCTTCTCATCTTTCGTGCTCTTCGCCACGAAATGCGCAATCAGACCGCCTGCCAGTAGGGGCGAATTTAAGTAAAGCGGCAAGTACATCCCTAAGGCAAAAGCTAAGGGCGGGACCCCTACAAATTCCAGAATGATCGCTACCACAACGCCGGCCATGTATAACATCCAGGGCGCGGATTGGCCGGTCATTAACGGTTTTATGACTGCCGCCATGGCCGATGCCTGCGGGGCTTCCAAAATGCTGCCCGGCCCGAAGCCGAAGGTTTTATGAAGCATGAAAATTACAAATCCTACCGAAGCAGCCGACAATAGAATACCTAAAAATTTTAGTTTTTCCTGGCTTGCGGGAGTGGTGCCCAACCAATAACCGATTTTTAGATCGGTGATAAACCCCCCAGCCATAGAAAGAGCGGTACAGACCACCCCGCCGATTAACAGCGCCACCAGGATGCCGTTCTCACCTTTCAACCCGATGGATACCAAAATTATCGAGGAAACGATCAGGGTCATCAGGGTCATACCGGAAACCGGGTTGGTTCCCACGATGGCAATGGCCCGGGCTGACACAGTCGTTAGCAGAAAGGAGATAAAGAGGACAATCGCTAAGCCGGCCAAAGCATAAAGCCAGTTACCCTTCACTACCCCGATCAGGAAAAAAGCAAAAACACCTAACAAAGTGGCAAAAATAAGAATCATATTCCACTTCATGGGAATATCTTTTTGCAGTCGATCGGGTTTCTCAATCGCTTCGGAACCGTTACTCTTCCCGAAGAGTTCCCGGGCAGCCAGCTTAAAAGCACCGAAAATAATCTTCCTGGATTTGATAACGCCGATAATTCCTGCGGCCGCGATGCCCCCGATGCCAATCGGCTGGACATAAGCTATAAAGATTTCCTGGGGCATCATCTCGGCCAGGGGTTTGGCTGCATTTAAAATAGGCTCAGGATTAAATTGACCGATATAATAGATGGCCGGAATAAATACCCACCAGGAAAGAAAAGAACCACAGGCAATGATAAGAGCAAACTTTAAACCGACAATATACCCCAATCCCATAACCGCGGCACCGGTTAGAAAGTTGAATTCCAGGCGTACTTTATCGGCTACAAATTTTCCCCATCCGAACATGATGGTCGATATCTTTGCTTTCCACAGGCCGAACCCTTCTATCATAAAATTATAAATACCGCCGACTGCCAGGGCTTTTAATAGAATTTTGGCCTTTTTTCCGCCTTCCTCACCGGTTACCAACACCTCGTTAATGGCAGTCGCTTCGGGGAAGGGAAATTCTCCATGCATGTCTTTGACGAAGTATTTTCGAAAAGGTATCAGGAATAAAACCCCTAAGAAACCGCCCAAAAGAGAGGCTAAAAACACCTGCATAAAACTGGCTTCAATTCCCAGGATGTACAGGCCGGGTATGGTAAATATGGCGCCGGCAACGATAAGCCCGGAACTTCCGCCGATAGATTGGATAATCACGTTCTCCGACAGGGCGTTTTTTCGTTTAAGCATCGACGAAAAACCCACGGCAAGTATTGCAATCGGGATGGCAGCCTCGAAAACCTGCCCGATTTTGAGTCCTAAGTATGCGGACGCCATGGAGAAAAGTACTACGTATACGATCCCCCAGGTTACCGAATATAAGGTTATTTCCGGCAGTGGAGCGTCTGCCGGCACGACAGGTTTATACTCCTCGCCCGGTTTCAGTTTTCGATAAGCGTTCTCCGGTAAACCTTTGCTTTTTTTTTCTTGTTCCATATCGATGCTACCTCCAGGTGATTATTGTTAGAGTAGACAACGACTTTATCATAGGGCAGAAATAATTGCAAGCCTTTTTCTCTCTTGACAATAGAGATAATAAATGGTAAATGTTAGATATGATTACACAATATGAAAGACGACTGGAAGAAAGAAGAATTATAAAGGCTGAAACAAAGGACGCTATAATAATAAGCGTCGCTTTATTATTTTCGACGTTGTTAATGGGAAGCGTTGCCTGCCTTGTCAAACTCAATCCAGGATTTTCCCGCGCTGCCTTAGAGGAACTCTGGATGATTTCAAACATCGTGATTGTTATGTTGACCGTCATCGTATTGGCTGTGAGAAAAACAATTTATTATTCCCCTAAAGTAATCAAAGAAGATTTTACACTGACCCAGATCCTGAGAAAATGGAAAACCCTGGATCTCATCTTGTTAGCCATAGCGGAAATCATCCCTATCCTGGGGTTGGTCATTTCTCTTCTTGGGATGCCCTTTAGCCGGACCTACCACTATTTTGTGGCTTCCGCCCTTTTGATGGTAATGCTGATGCCGATCGGGTTAAAAGTAAGAAGTAAACTTACTGTTTTAAAGCAGCACACTTCCAGGGATTGGAGTCTAAAATGACAAAAAATATTTTATTGGTCGAATATGCCGCACCTTCTATAGATGCGGTTAAAGAAGCTTTAGCCTCCCCTGAATTGAATATTACCACCGCAGACGAGGGAAAGGCCGCCAAAAAATTATTGGAAAAAAATAGATTCGATTTGGTCATTACGGCGGCCATGCTTCCCAAATTTCACGGTTTCAACCTCTCCCTTCATGTATCATCACACTATCCGGGCACAAAAACAATAATCATCAGCGGAATATATAAAGGAGAGGACACCCGGCAAAAGGCAATCAACCAATATAAAGCGGACGATTTTATCGAAAAACCGATTAACCCAGGTGCATTCAGAAGTAGAGTGCTTGAACTATTAGATATCACGGAAAAAGAGCTGCAAAACGAAACCGCCATGTCCACCGCAAAAATTTCCCTGGGTGATACGACTAAAATCCCTATCGTTAAAAAAATCAAGGAAGAAAAAAAGAAAGATTTAACCTCTGAAGATATATTCGGGGATTTAATCGATAAGGTTGAGCGGGATCCGAAATATGAAATATCCCTTGGAGAAGAAACCCGGGAAAAAACCGGTAAGGGACAGGTAGAGACCATTAAAAATGAGGAAAAACCGAAAAAATCGGTGGAAACGAATGTGCCTCCGGGTTTTAAAACGGTCGCCAGGAAACCGGATACCGAGGAATTTAAAAGACCGGAAAGAAAGAAACCGGATAGTTTGGCCACTCAAAAATTTGAAATCGATATCAACAGTTTAATAAAACCTCAGCAAAAGGTAAAAGATGAGAAAAAATTCAAAAAAATCGAAGACGAAATAAACAAAAAATTTGAAGACACCTTATCCGGTTTGGGCCTCTCGAATAAGAAAGGGAAAACCGGTTTTGTTACCCCAAAAACAGAAGTAATCCATGAACCGGACGTTAAAAAAGGTGAGCAAAAACCGGAACAGCCCGGGGCCTTGAAACAATTAAAGACTGAGAGAATCGAAGCTCCGATAGAAGAGATAAAAAAGGAAGAAGAAGTCGGTAATTACGAGATCCTCGGTTTAATAGCCAGGGGCGGAATGGCTGAAATCTATAAGGCAAAAAAGAAGGGTGTAAAAGGATTTGAGAAAATAATCGCTTTAAAAAAGATACTTTCCGCTTATGGAGAAGATGACAAATATATCGAAATGTTTGTTGACGAGGCAAAAATCGCTGCCGAATTATCGCATCCCAATATTGTGCAGATATATGATTTAGGTCAGAAGGATGATTTCTACTTCATCGCCATGGAATACGTATTGGGGAAAGATTTGAGGTTAATCTTACGGCGATTATCGGAATTGCATAGACCCTTTCCGGAAGAAATCGCTTTACATCTAATCCTAAAGGTATTGGCCGCGTTGAATTATGCGCATTCCGCAAAGGGCGGCGATGGCAAGCCACTTGAAATTGTTCACCGCGACATCTCCCCGCCAAACATCCTGGTATCCTTTGACGGCAATATCAAATTAACCGATTTCGGGGTATCCAAGGCAACCACAAAGATGCACCAGACGGTTTCGGGCGCTTTGAAAGGTAAGTTGTTGTATATGTCCCCGGAGCAGGCAAGCAGTGACAGCGATATCGATTATCGCTCCGATCTCTATTCCGTGGGAATTATCTTATTTGAATTGTTAACCGGCAAAAAGTTATTCATGGATTCTTCCGATTTGCTCGTTTTAAAGAAGGTACAGCAGGGAGAAATAATCCGGCCTAAAGATATAAAAAAGGACATCGAGCCTGAACTCGAGAAAATTATCCTGAAATCTCTCAATAAAGATAAAAACATGAGGTACAAGAACGCATCCGATATGATGAAAGATATTGAAACCTACCTGATGAACAGTTATGACCGTTTACCGGGGCCAATCCATATTTCTCATTTTCTATACGCCATATTCAAGGAAGATATTATCAATGAGAAAATCGATATCGATCTAAAACAACTTCCCTATGAAATCAAAAAAATTTCCGGAAAGGAGCAGGAGGTCATGGAACCTGTACAGGCGGAAGCGGAAGTAGAGGATATTCCAGGTATGGGGATCGGCCGGGATGATGAAGATGCCTTTGAACCGATTATTGAGATTGACTTAGACCAGGAGAAAGAGGAAGAACCGGAAATGCCTGCGGAAACGCCCTCCGGCCACGAAGAAGTCGACCTTATTGCGGAATTAGAAGATATAGACAACAGGAAGAAAAAAAAATACCTGTTATGGATCATTATTCTACTTGCCGTGGGAATTGCAGCGGTGATTTTTATAATGAAGTACCTGTCTACAGCAGAAAGCGAACCCCGGGCAAAACTAACGATTCCGGTCACGGAACCGGCCGGTAATACCCGGACAAAAGAAAAAGAATTAACCGGTCCGGACGACACGGCCGGGATTGATACGCCAAAAGAGTTAAAAGACAACGAACCGGCGGGAACCACCGCGGAAAGAAAAGATGATTTCCAGCCTTCCTACCCGGAACAACCAGGGGCGAACACCGGGACACAAAGAAAGGCCCAAAAAGAAAAACCCGGGGAATCGGCTGATACCGGTAATAAAATCCCTGCCACAGCGACAGATATAAAACCGGAAAGGATAGAAATAAAAAAAATACAGGAAGATCAAGAGGATGAGGTAAAGGGTGACGCGAAAAAGCCGGAAACCCTAACCGGGGCGGATCAACCACCTGCGGAGATCACTCCGGCTTCCCCCGTGATACGAGAGGGGCAGGTGATAGCTGCCTCCAAGGTTGACAGCCCACCGGTTCCCCTATCCACACCAATGCCGAAATTATCCCCCATTATGAGGAGAACCCTATCCGGCAGCCAGACCGTATTGGTGAATTTCCTGATCGACCACAAAGGGAATGTGGAAACGGTAAAACTACTGAAAGGATCAAAAACGAAAAAATTGGATACCTTAATCAAAGAAACGATCAGAGGCTGGAAGTATAAACCGGCCGTTAAAGATAATGTCAAAGTCAAGGTATGGAAAACAAAATCATTAACTATAAAAAGATAAAGGAGACAAACATGGATCAACAAAGTGATGAAGCAAAAAAATTCTATGATGATACCTTACGTGAGTCAAGGAAACAGATTCAAATAATCGATGCTAAAATCGAAGAAGAGTTGGCCCGGATCAAAGAAACCATCAATATCTTGCAGGAACAAAAAAAAGCGGTAAGACAGATTTACGACGGTGCGGCGCTGATTCTGGGTGCAAAAAACGAATTCGAAGAAGAGGAAAAGGATGAAGTCAGCCAGATACCGGAATAATTGAATGATGAATTACGCTCAAACCCTGCAATACTTGCAAGAAGTACAGGAAAGGGGATCTAAGTTATCTCTCGATAACATTCAAAAAATAATCGACCATCTGCCTTTTGATTTAAGTTCTATGAGATTTATCCAGGTGGCGGGCACAAACGGGAAGGGTTCCACCGCTCATTTTTTAACGTCAATTCTGCAGTCCGCGGGCAGCAAAGTGGGACTTTTCACCTCTCCCCATCTGCAAGACATCAGGGAACGCATCACGATAAATAAAGCATGGATCTCAAAAAAGAATTTCGCAGCGTGCCTGTTTCAAGTTAAACAGATTTCCGAAGATCTGCTGCAAAAAGGATTGATCGAAAATATGCCCACGTTCTTCGAGTACATATTTTTAACTGCCGTCACCTATTTTTTCAGGAATAAGGCCGGTTATGTGGTGCTTGAAGTCGGGTTGGGCGGACGATTGGATGCAACATCCACTTTGACACCCGCGGTATCGGTAATCACCAATATTTCCTATGACCATACCAAAACCCTGGGTAAACGGATCAGTGACATCGCTGTCGAAAAAGCCGGCATCATAAAAAAAAGGGTGCCCATTATCTGCGGCTGCAGTGTTTATTCGGCAGCCAACCGGGTTATAAGGGAAATCGCTCAAAAACGAAATGCTCCCTTCTATAATGTGCTGAATGCCAAAAATAAATTAGACACGCAAAAATATAATGGATTTTACCGGTGCGTCTATGTCACAGAATCGGGTCGTTACGAATTTGACGTACACTTAAATGGCCGTCACCAGACAGCGAATGCAGCCACAGCCATACGCGCAGTGGAAGTCTTAAATAAAACGACCACAGGCGCCAATATAACCCCAACCGCAATCCGTGAAGGTATTGCGAAGAGCTTTGTCCCCGGCAGGATAGAAATTTTCAAATCTTCACCGCAGGTCATTCTTGATGGCGGGCATAATGTTGAAAGCATTAAAGCCTTACGGAATTACCTCGAACAAGAACGGAAAAAAAATCTAACCCTGGTTTTCGGAGTGTTAAGAGATAAGAAGTATCGAAAAATGGCTTCCTTACTACTGCCCTTCGCAAAAAATGTGATTATAACGGAACCTGTTTCTAAACGGGCGCTCCCGGCAGAAAACCTGGTAAAATTCTTTATTAAGGAAAACAATCATTCGAATTTTAATTTGAACATAGAAATAAAAAAGAAACCCGGAGATGCGTTTCATGCAGCTTCCCGGTTTAGAGAGGATATCCTGATAACAGGGTCACTCTACCTGGCCGGGGAGATGAGAAATATTATTAAGGGAGGCTGAAATGGATGAAACAAGATTCAGAAACGTGGAAGTGAGATTTAAAATATTGAGCGATCAACATAAAAAAGGTGAAATCAACTCCGACACCTTGAAAAAAGAGTTAAAAAAAATGATGATCCTCGATGAAGAAAAAAGATATTGGATGTTAGGCGGGAAAACAGGGAAATGGTACGTATACAACGGTACGGAATGGAATGAAGCCAATCCCTATGAACAGGCCGTAAGTAAGGAAGAAGAGCCGGAATCCTTCGAAACCAAACTTTTCACAAAAGAAAAGGACGGCGGTATTTTGGGGGCGGCTTCCGGAGAATCCGGGCAAGACGTGCAGCCAGACAGCAGTACTATTAAGATCGATACGATGGCAGCCGAAAAGGAGAGCGATTCACAGGATATAGACATCGTGTTGACCCAGGAAGATAGAAGCGAGGTGGATTTAGAGGTCGTTTCTTCGCAGGAAGATGACAGTGCCGCCGAGCTGGAAGTGGTCTCGACGCAGGAAGAGGCCGAGGCGTCGGACTTTGAAGTCGACCTGACCGGGGCGGATGAAGATGCCGGCCATGAAGTGGTCCTGCCCCAGGAGGACAGCGAAAGCCCCGCTCTCGAAGTCCTTTCAACCCAGGATGACAGCGGCGTTTCGGCAGTCAAAACGGTCGATGTGTCCGGGGAGGAAGAAGCCGCCGCACCCGGACCGGGTATCCTTGAGCAGGCCCGGGAAGACCGCAGCGCCATCAGCATCGATGCAACCCGGGAGGCTGCCCCGGAGAAAGTAGCGAAAAAAATGCAGCAACTCGATGAATTGGTAATCAGCTCTATTGACATGATTTCACTCATATTCTTTTTAGGAGGCCTCGGTCTCATTGTGGGGGTTTTATTCGGAGCGACCTTCGGGGTTTTCACCGGTGTCTTTGGGGACCTCGTCAACTACTTCCCCGAATTACTGCGCGGTGCGCAAGGCGGCATTGCCGGCGGTTTAATCTTTGCGGCAATCGGTGGAATCGGAGGTTTTCTCTCCTTTGCTTTATTAGCGGTAATTATTAGTTCCCTTTACAATTTAATCGCCTTTATATTTGGTGGCATACGAGTCAAAATACAATAGCCCATACAACATATAAAGATAGGACATGGCAATCGTAAATGGTTATTTTACAGGATATAAATTTTTATAAACTGGTTGTTTCCATATTCATCCCCCTGCTCATATTTATCCCGATTTTTCTGCCCTTAAACAAAAAAAACAAGACCCGATAATAG
>JAGLQA010000019.1 GCA_023137075.1 Candidatus Aminicenantota bacterium | reverse complement strand
CCCAATTTCGCAGGCCCGTTGATCGGTGCTTCCGGGGCGGTTTCCGCTGTCATGGGGGCTTTCCTGGTCAAATTCTGGCGGACGAAAATCAAATTTTTCTTCTGGTTTTTTATCGCAGCCGGGACCTTCAGGGCCCCGGCCTGGCTCATGCTGCCTTTGTGGCTCGTTCTCGAATTTTACAATGCAAAAGCAATGGATTCGCTTAAAATTCCCGGCGGCGGCGGCGTGGCCCACTGGGCGCATATCTGGGGATTCGTTTTCGGCGCTTTCGTCGCATTAGGGCTGAAATACTCCGGTATCGAAGAAAAATATATTACTCCGAAAATCAAGTCCAAGGTTTCCTTTAAAGACGAAAAATTCACATTTTACGAAGAAGCGATGCAGCTTATCGACAGCGGGGAAAAAAATCGGGCTTTTGATAAATTATTGGAAGGAGCCCGTCTTCACCCGACTAACCAGGGAATCGTGGAACTATTATGGCATCTTGGTTTTGAGTTAGACAGGAAGGAAGAAACCGCAAGTTATTATTTGAGGTTGATCGAACATGAGCTGCGGCAACAAAACATCGAGTTGGGGCTGTTTCATTACGGGCAATTAAAAGAGCATTTTCCCGATATCACCCTCAACGATCAAACAAAGTTGAATCTGATCGATTTTTTTATTTCAAAGGAAGAGTATGAAACGGCGGGTAAATTAACCGAAGAACTTGCCGGGAAAGTGAGCCTGAGTTCACCTGCCGGTTTTTTGTTGGGGTTGGTAGAAGCTGCCAAAAGGTATGAATTTTCTCAGATCGGGAAAGAAACCGGAATTTTACCGGTAAGAAAAGTTATCGAACTATCCCTGCAGCATCCGGATATTCCGGATTTTAAAAAAGAGGAATTAAAGGCCCTATTAAATAAACTCCCCGAAAAAGCAGTAGGCAGTACAACAAAACCCGCCGTTACGGGCGCTGAACAGGGAAAACACAAATACAGGGCAAAACAAACAGTTCCCGGGCCGGAAGAACCTGAGAGGAAAACACAGGCGCAGCCACGAGAACCGGCCGCGCGGCAGAGAACCCTGGATGTTACGCGAGTAGTGCCCATAGGCTTTGAGGAGTCAAGAATACTCCTGGAAATCGAAAATGTGGGCCGGCGAGTTTTTTCCTTAGACAAGGTTAGGGCAATTTCCGTGGTGCGCATTACTTCTCAAGGAAACAAGCCTTTCTTTTTGGTTGATCTTTTTGTGGATGATCCGTCGGCGGCAGGGCACGATGTGCGCACCATCCGCATGCTTACCCCGAAAATTGCATTGCAGCGATTTTTTCCCAACGAAGCGGACCGGTTGGAAGCGTTCAGGAAATTCATTTCTCGCCTGCTCAGTTTTAGTGGGGCCAGGCCGTACCCCAATATAGAATCGCTGCAATTGAAAAAAGTGATAACCTTTCCCACTGTAAAAGATTACGACGATTCGTTAAAGAGTAATCGTTTATAAACCGTTACCCGCATTCTAAAAAAAAAAGAAACACCGGAATTCTTCGGAAGAAAAGGGAAACCGGAAGTTAGGATATGCCGTAGTGAGATACGTAGAAGGATATGACGGTGAAGACGACGACAGCCATCGCGATAAAATAGGTTAGATATCCGAAGGTAGTAATCGCCGCGGTAAAACGCCTGCTGTTTTCATCATCTAAATGGCGCACCATCTGCTCTAAAGATTCGACCAACGCGCCGCCTTCTTCGCCTACCGCAACCATACCCAATTGCTCAGAGCTCAACGAACCGCAGAACCTGAAATAACCGGTAAAGTTTCCGCCATTTTCCAATACATGGAGTGCGCCGGCCATTTCCCGGGCTACGGCACGATTGCCCGCGGTAAATGCCGCTTTTCGAGCCGCCTGTACCGATTCGATACCGGCGTTAAGCAGGTTGGCCAGGGTGCGGAACACCCGGACAAGGGAGAAGCCCCGCAGCAATTTACCAATCACGGGCAGGCGGAGGAAAAAACGGTCAAGCATCTCCCGCGGCCAACCGCCCCGGCAGAATTTTTTCCAAAATAAATAGCCGATCCCTAATATCCCATAGGCGATCAATAAAGGCGGTAGTACAGCTTCACCGTAACTTTTTTCCAGTCCCGGCGCCAATAAGTATTTCAGGTTCGGCAGCAGTACCGCACCGTGGAGAAGCGCCACCGGGTAAACCAGGCTGCCGATTAATCGTCTTTTTCCCCGGTGGCGCATCTCATAATAGCGTGCCAATCCGAAACAGGTTTCAACCATCTTGCCGCTCTCTTCCGCTCCCCGGATAATCGTCACCTGGAAATCGTCAAAAAACCCGGGAAAGCGGGACATGGCATCGGCCAGGGTTTCGCCGCGGGTGACCTGGTGTTGAATCGTATCCACCATCCGGAAGTGTGCGCCTTTTTTGCCCTGTTTCATCGTCTCGAAACCCTGTGACGGCGGCAAGCCGCTCTTCCACAGGTAGGCCAGGTCGCTGTAAAATTGCGCCAATTCCTTAAAATTCATTCGCTTTTTCATCTAATTTTACTGCCTTTTACATTATACTTTTTCATATCTCCTTTCAAAACATCTACTCTTTTTTCGACTTTTTCAAAAACTTCCGAAGAGAGATTTAATTCATCCAATATGGCCTCAAACTCATTTTTGCTTATTTGTTTTTTTATTTTTCGGATGTCATGTGTAACTTTGATAGTCTGGACTGCTCCCATATTGGCAAAAAGCAAAAACGCCTGGATAGTATACTTCAATGAAATAGAAAATTCTTTTTTATCGAAATACAGTTTGCCCAATTGTGCAAAACTATTCGCTAATCCAAGATTATCAACTAATTTTTCTTTAATTTTGAGTGATTTTTTATAGAACTTCAATGCCTGGTCGATATCTCCTTTATGATGATAAATCATACCTATATTATGTAAGCTGCTACTAATCCCCTTTGCATCACCAATCTTTTCAAATAAGATAATTGTTTTTTTATAAATCTTCAAAGCTTGCTCGAAATCATTTTTATCTTGAAAGATTCTTCCCATCTGATGAAGGCTAGAAGAAATACCTTTAATATCCCCAATTTTCTCTTTTATTATTAAAGATTTTTTATAATAATCTAAAGCCTTGTCAATATCTCCTCTGGACTTGAAGATAACGCCAAGATTATGATAACTTTTTGAAGTACCGGCAATATCTCCGATTTCCTCTTTAATTCGCAATGTATCTTCATAATACTTTAAAGCTTTATCATATTGTCCTCTTTCTTGATATATATTCCCAATATTATTTAAAACTGACGAAACGCCCTCTAGATCTCCGGTTTTTTCTAATAGTTTTAATGATATTATATACTGTTTTAAGGCATTATCATAATCACCCCTATCTTGGTAAATCATCCCAATTTGGTGGTAGCACCTCGAAAGATTTGGTGAATTTTCTGATTGTTTTAATTTTTCAAGTTCTTCTTTGTAATAGGATAAAGCTTTATCAAAGGCGTAAATATTAGCATAATAATCGCCAATTAGCATTTTATGCGTTGTTAAATTTTCCTTTCCTTTTACATATCGGTCAAAGAGAGTTTTCATATTGTTATAATCACTGTTGGTGATATAAATATTTAAGAGCGGCATGACAATATTGTT
>JAGLQA010000189.1 GCA_023137075.1 Candidatus Aminicenantota bacterium | reverse complement strand
ATCGGGTCGCCTATGCTATATTAAAGACGGGCGGAATATAGGGTTCCGGCCCGAGGATTTAGATGATTACGAAAAGCGTTCAATTGTCAGGAGAAAACATGGCTCTTTACAAAAGAAAGGATTTTAACATCATACTTTTAATGAAAGGAGGCTTAAAATGAAAAAGTTAATCATGATAGCGATCATCGCGGGATGTATAATAACAACTTCCGGCCTGCAGGCGAAGGAAATAGATATGGCAAGCGTCTTCCCGGAAATAAGCGGGATGACAAAGGGAAAACCGGAAATGTATACCCCGGACAATTTGTATGAGTACATTAACGGCGCGGCGGAGGTTTTTTTGAGTTATGATTTCCGGGAATTGGCGTCAATAACCTATGAAGACCCGCAGAAACATTCGTTGACCATCGATATTTACCGGCACAGCGATGCCCGGAACGGTTTCGGAATATACAGCCAGGAAAAACCGGTAAAGGGCGATTTCCTCCGGATCGGGGCCCAGGGATACTATGAAAAAGGGGTCCTGAATTTTGTCAAGGGGAGTTATTATGTCAAGATGAGCGGTTTCGATTTAGGCGATAAGGATAAAACCGTCCTGGGCGATGCCGCGAAAAAAATTGCCCAAGGCTTAAGTGGGGCGACGCATTTCCCGCTGCCCGTAACCTGTTTTCCCGGCAAAGGGAAGGTTAAAGATTCGGAGAAATTTATTGCCGGGAATTTTCTTGGTCATTCCTTCTTACATTCGGCCTTTGTCACGGAGTATGAAGAGAAAGGAGAGAAGTTTCAAATCTTTCTCATCCAGGCGGCAGATGCCGTGGCGGCCCAAAAAATAAGGAACGACTATTTTAAGTTTGCCAAGGGCAAAGGAATAGAGATTAGCGTCCACAAAACCTTTTTCAGGTTCTCCGACCCCTATTACCGTTCCAGCGGCAAGATGAATATCGAATCGAGAGGACGATACGTTTTTGGTTTATTCAGTGATGACATGACCCGGGTATACTATTATTTGGACCAGTTGAAGGGAAACCTGGGAAAACTCCATTCATCCTTATAAAAAAATCCCCGGATCCGGCAAATACTCTTAGGAGGTGCAAAGAAGATGAGCAAAACCTGCTTTCTTTACGATGATATTTACTTAGAGCATGACACCGGTTATGGACACCCGGAAACGCCCTACCGTCTCAGCGCCATTAACAATGGCGTGCGGAAGGCAAAATGGTATAATGAACTGATGCTTTTACACGCACAAAAAGCCGAAACCGAAACGGTATGCCTGGCCCATGATGAGAGTTATGTGCGCCAGGTTAAGCGGGAGTGCGAGGCAGGGCACGGGGGACTCTCAACCGGTGACACGACGATTTGCCGGGAAAGTTACGATATTGCATTAATGGCGGTGGGCGGCGTGTTGGCTGCCGTGGCTGCCGTGGCGTCGGGCAAAGCGAAGAATGCCTTTTGTGCCGTGCGGCCGCCGGGCCACCATGCCAATCAAAACCGCGGCATGGGATTTTGTGTGTTCAACAACATTGCGATTGCCGCCCGTTACGCGCAGAAAAAGTATAAATTGGAGCGGGTATTAATCGCGGATTGGGATGTTCACCACGGCAACGGCACCCAGGATATTTTTTACCATGATGATGGGGTTTTTTTTATGAGCACTCATCAATCTCCCTGGTACCCCGGGACAGGAGCGCGGGTGGAAACCGGCATGGGAAAGGGGAAAGGTTTCACCATGAACCGTCCCTTCCCGGCAGGAGCCGGAAATGAAGAGATAATCGATGTGTTTAAGAATGAATTTCTTCCGGCGGCACGGGAATTCAAGCCGGATTTTACGCTCATTTCTTCCGGTTTCGACTCCTATGTCAACGATCCCTTAGGTAATTTCCGGATAGACGACGACGGTTTTCGCGAACTGACAAAAATCATGCTGGAGATTGCCGATATAACCGGTAATGGACGATTGGTATCCATTATAGAAGGCGGTTACAGCTTAGATAATCTTTCATCGGTGGCGCCGGCACACCTGGAAGAATTGATGAAGGGTTGAGCTGTTTTCCTAATTCTGTACAGGAGTCTTTCTCCTGACAATAGAGTCGATATGCTTTATTTTTTTAAAATCGGAGAGAATTTTATTGAGTTGGTTGGTGTCTTTTACTTCAAAGGATATTTTTACCTTGCACATGGACTGGCTTATCTTTTCAATACCGATTTTCTTTATATTTGAATTGTTTTCCGAGGTAATACCTGAGATAGAATTCAGCATACCGGGTTTATCGGGAACAACCAGGTCATACTTCACTAAGTAGGGAAAATCGGCGATCTCGTTCCAGGAGACTTCTTTTAACCGTGATTGAACGGCATTTTTCAGGTTGGAGCAATTCTCTTTGTGAATCATTAATCCCCTACTGTGAGTAATATACCCGGTTATTTTGTCGCCTTTGATGGGATTGCAGCACCTGGCGAATAAAATATCGATGTCTTTATAACCATCGACGATTATGAGTTTATAAACCTGGGACGTCTTTTTAGACGATCGTTTGACGGGTATTACTTCAGGGGCGCTCAATTCCGGGAAAAGAACTTTTAAGGATTTCTTATCCAGAACTCTTTTATTCGAACCGATATCCCGGTAAAAATTATCCATATCGATGCGGTAGGTGTCGTTAATCCTATCTTTTATGGCATCCTCGTTAAATTTCAGGTTATGCTTTTTTTTATACTCTCTTATTATCTTTCCCCAAATTTTTTTCCCTTTTTCCCAATAGATAAGATTCTCTTTCTTCTGGATATAGCCGGCTATCTTTTTTCTGGCCCGGGATGTGCCGACATATTTCAGCCAATCGGCGCTGGGGTTCGCATTTTTTGAGGTGATTATATCCACCACATCGCTGGATTGAAGTTTTGTTCTCAATGGGACCAATTGTTCGTTTACATAAGCGCCTTTACAATGGAAACCCACCTCCGTATGGATGGCAAAGGCAAAATCGATGGGGGTGGCCCCTTTTTTAAGGGTGATTACTTTCCCTTTTGGGGTGAATACATAAATTTCGTTGGTGGTTAAATCTCCCTTCACCTGGCTGAGAAACTCTTTGGGATTGGGGTTCTCTTTATGGGCTTCGATCATGTCCCTGAACCACTGCAGCCGTTCATCGTTTTCAAGGAAGTTGATTCCCTCCTTGTACTGCCAGTGAGCTGCGATACCCTCTTCCGCTATGCGGTGCATCTCTCCCGTCCTGATTTGAATCTCAAATTTCCCGGCGTCCGATGTAATGATTGTCGTATGGATCGATTGGTAACCGTTGCTTTTTTGATTGGCAATAAAATCCCGCCAACGGGCAGGGATGTACTGCCATCTCTGGTGAATCTCCCCCATTAACAGGTAACAATTCTCCACCGAATCGGTAATGATACGCAGCGCTAATAAATCATAGACCCGGTCTAAGGTGATATTTTGCCGCATCAGTTTGCGATAGATTGAGATATCTCTTTTAATCCGGGAATGGATTTCCCCGGTTATTTTATACTGTTTTAATATACCTGCTATTTCATCTTTAAGATTTCCCAGTTTTTGCATGGCCCATTTCTGTTTGTGTTCAATCTCGTTGTTAATCCTCTCATATTCTTCAGGATAGGCATATTTAAAGGCAATATCTTCTAACTCCGTTTTCATCTTACCCATGCCGAGACGGAAAGCGATAGGCGCGTATATTTCAAGGGTCTCTCTTGCGATTCGTTTCCGCTTCTCCTCATTCAGTGCTTCTAAGGTGGCCATGTTGTGAAGCCGGTCGGCCAATTTTATCAGTATGACGCGCACGTCATTAGTCATGGCAATTATCATTTTTTTCAATGTCTCGGCTTTGGCATCTTCGGGATCGAAGTGGGAAATTTTAGAGATTTTGGTGACGCCCCATACGATATCGGCTATCTCCTTACCGAACATGGATTCGATCTTTCCGATGGTATAATCGGTATCCTCAACCACGTCATGCAAAAGACCGGCGGCAACGGATATCTCATCCAGTTTCATGTCGGCCAGGGTACCGGCCACTGAAAGCGGATGAATAATAAAGGGTTCGTTAGTGGCGCGCTTCTGGGTTAGATGGGCGTCGGCCGCCACCGAATATGCTTTTTTTAAAAGTGTAGTATTCGCTTTATTATGATAGCTTAATACTTTTTCCTGGAGTTCAAAAAATCGTTTTACCATGATTATATTTATAATAAATTAATTCTAGTAGAATATCAACTTTTTTCTGCATTTTCTCGTTTTTCTCATTTTACTAATGGGGAAATATCTGATAAAATAGAGAAATGAAGTTGAAAAATCTTATCCCTATGCTGATGTGCCTCTATGCTTCCCTGTTCCCGGTGAACACCGATTATTTATCATTGCGTAAAGAGATGATCGAAAAGCAGATCGTCGAGAGAGGTATTACCAATGAGCGAATCATAAATGCCTTTCTTAAAGTAAAACGACATCTCTTTGTTAAACCGGGTTTCAGGGATAAAGCCTATGCCGATTCACCCCTTGATATCGGTGAAGACCAGGTGATAAACAGGCCCTATATCGTTGCCATGATGACCTATGTCATTGCCCCTGGTTATAACAAAAAAGTACTGGAAATAGGGACGGGTTCCGGCTTTCATGCCGCCATCCTGGCCGAATTAGTGAAAGAAGTCTATACTATTGAAATAGAAGAGAAATTGGCAAAAAGGGCAAAGGAAACTCTCTCCGAACAGGGTTACCGGAACATAAAATTCAAAACCGGGGACGGCTCTCTGGGCTGGGAAGAATACGCCCCTTTCGACGGCATAATTTGCACCTATTCCCCGGACCATATCCCCCCACGCTTGCTGGAACAATTGGCGATAGGGGGAAGAATGATTATCGAAGTCAGTCACTCTTCCAAGGTACAGGAATTTATCCTGATTGAAAAAGACAATAAAGGCGCCCTGAAACGAACGAATCTAATCCCCGTTCAATTTACACCGCTTATAAGAGGCAAGAATGAAAAATGACATGAAAGAAGGCCTGAATCCCAAGCAGGCCGAAGCTGTATCGTACTTTGACTCTCCCTTACTCATCATTGCCGGAGCAGGTTCCGGTAAAACAAAGGTGATTTCCCATAAGATTGCCTATTTGATTAATGAGAAGAATTTTTCGCCGGCCAATATCCTGGGGGTCACATTCACTAATAAAGCCGCTAACGAGATGAAAAAGAGGATAGAATCCTTAACCGGGATCGCTTCCAGCCGTTTTAATATATCCACATTTCACGCTTTGGGATTGAAAATTCTGCGCGAATCGGGCCACCTTTCCGGGTTTGACCAGGAATGGCAGGTTATGGACGATAGCGATCAGAAAAAAGTCATCGCGAGAATTATCAAAGAGAACTTTGATTACTTTACCAACGATATGGTTGAGGATATCAGGCGGAAAATCAACCTGGCCAAGATGAATTTGAACTATCCCAACAATCCCGACTTCTTAATGCAAAAAGGCTTTAATGGTGATGAAATTAAAGTTTTTTCTCTCTACTATAATTACCGGAAAAAGAACAAAGTGTGGGATTACGAGGACTTAGTTTCCCTGCCGGTTAAGTTATTGCAAACCTATGAGGATTTACGTGAAAAATATGCAGACCGGTTTAAATATGTCCTGGTGGACGAGTTCCAGGATACCAATCCCAATCAATATGAATTGATAAAAGAGATTTCAGGAAAACATAAGAACATAACGGTAGTCGGTGACGATGACCAGGCAATTTACTCCTGGCGCGGCGCCAGCATCCGGTTTCTCTTCAATTTTGAACACGACTTTCCCCGGGTAAAGATCATCAAATTGGAGCAAAATTACCGGTCAACCCAACAGATCCTTGATTTTGCCAATGACGTCATTGTTAATAACGCCTTCAGGCGAAATAAGTCCATGTGGACGGAGGAAAAAAACGGACAGCCGGTCTTTATCTTTTCCACTAATTCAAAAGAAGATGAAGCCGAAAAAACCGCCGACCTGATATTGTCGCTAAAGCGAAAAAAACCGGACATATTTCCTCTCGCCATCCTGTACCGCATCAATTCTCAATCTTTTGCCTTTGAGACGGAGTTTCTTAAACGGGACATCGATTTTAAAATTCTTAAAGGACAGCCCTTCTTTGCACGTAAGGAGGTCAAAGACAGTCTTTCTCTTCTTAAATTCACCCTGAATCCAAACGATAACACCTCTTTTTTACGGGTAATCGATTTTATTCCCCTGGGTATCGGCAGCAAAACCCTCGAATCCCTGAACGAAATTTCGGCAGAAAAAAAGATTTCCTTATTATCGACATTAAAAGAGTTTTTTCCTGAAAAATTCACCGCCAGGCCCCTATTCGCCAAAATTCTTGAATTGAATCAAAACAGCGGGAAGTTACCCTTTTCGGAAATCCTGGGTGTCCTGCTGGAGGTATCCGGTTATTCAGAATCCCTGGGAAACAGGAAAGGAGAGAACCGGCTTTTAAACATTGAAGAATTGCTGAATTTTATCACCAGGTGGGAGCAGGAAAACCCGGGCAGCGATATTCATGCCCTGCTCGACCGCATTAGCTTAGGCTCGGAAACTAAGGATGAGAAAGAAAAAGCCTCTGTCTATCTCCTTACCATGCACAATGCTAAGGGGTTGGAATTCCCCACCGTCGTCGTGTCCGGTATAAATTCCACCTATATGCCGTTTTTTTTAAGAAAAGAGAGGGAAGAGATAGACGAGGAGAGGAGGCTTTTTTACGTGGCAGCTACCCGGGCGATCAAACAATTGGTGGTGTCAACCGGGTCGGAAAAACCGTCACGATTTCTCGCCGGCATACGGACTCCTTTTTATACCAGGGTTCGTGATGTCGCTGCCCTGGTCGACCGGATCGTCCCGGAAAATTCAGAACAATCGCCGCCGGCTGTAAGGACAGTGGAAGAGAAATTTGTCGAGCACCCGGTGTTCGGTAGAGGCAAAATCATCCATGCGGTCAACGGCAGCAAGTACGTTATTCATTTTGTCGACAGGGGCGAAAAAGTAATCGATACCTCCATCGTCCCGGTAAAGTTCCTGTAACCGGTAAGGGTCCGGTTTAAATTGTTACCCAGGGATGCTTATTGGTAAAAAAGAATTGTTAATGGTAGAATTAATCCTGTAGTAGAACAAGGAAGAAGAAATTTGTAATAGGATTTTAAAGATAAAAAGAAGAGAAAGAGATTTAAGGCTTTGTTCCGCCAAGGCCAAAGTAGGCCAAAAAAAATCGGTTGCTTTTTTACAAAAGTTGTTATATGATTTTATTTAAGTAAAATACGATATCAAGGTAAGAATAGCGATTACTTAAGTTTTAAAAGTTTTTAAATAAAAATTATAAAATTAGGGGTGATTAAAATGAAAAAATTTCTTCTTGTTTTAACATTTTTGTTTGCTGCTTCGCCAATCTTTTCCGCCAAGCTTGCTGTTTTACCTGAAGTGCTGAAACCGAATGGTCTAATCGTTGACGGCGACCGGCTTTTCATTACCGCAAAAACAGCAACGGTTTATTTGTATTCCACAAAAAACTTCAAATTTATCAAACAATTTCTAAAAAGCGGGGAGGGACCGGGCGAATCAAGGAATCCTTTACTTTCGTTAAAAGTTTACCCGGGTTTTTTAGCAATAGAAGACGTTCCCAAGAAGATTATGTTTTTTACAAGGGACGGCGATTATAAAAAAGAAAAGAGGCTTCCCCAAAATTACAATGATATTTCCTGCATTGGTAAAAATTTTTGTGCCTGTATCACGCATATCGATAGTAAAAAAGGCACTAAATATTCGACGGTAAATCTCCTCGACAAAAACTTCAACGTTATAAAAATGCTTCACAAAGGAGAGGAGTTGGCACTTTTTATTTCAGGATCGGGAGACAGTAAAAAAATAATCCGGTCTGTCCAGAATTATTTAATTTACCAGGTGTATGAGGACCGCATATATGTGTTTGACACGCAAAATGGATTTTCCATAATTGTTTTTGACAGCAGCGGAAACCGGCTTTATGTAATCGATAAGGACTACAAAAAAATAAAAATTCCCGAATCCTATATCGATAACTTTATGAATAGGATGAAAAAAACACCCACATGGGAGAGATTAAAAATTGCGTTTCATTTTGACTTCCCAGAGTGTTTTCCTGCTATCATTGCCAGCTCAAGCAATGTGAATAGTAAAAAGATTTACGCACTTACATTTGAGACAAAAGCGGGAAATGGCGATAAAAAAGATCAAAGAGAATTGGTTGTTCTCGATCTAAAAGGGAAGATTTTGCAAAGGACCTTTGTGCCCGTTTGCAAGGAATGTTATATGTATAAGGACAAATTTTACTATTTATTAGAGAATGAAGAAGAAGAACAGTGGGAACTGCACGCTTTAGATATATAATAGGTGGATGAAAATCATTCGGAATAATCATAAAAAACAGCATGAGGTTTATTCTTTTGGGAGTGTTAATAGTATTGCCGGTGTTCGTTTCCCCTGTAGAAGTGAATCAAAGGGATCAGTTAAAAAAAAAGATCGGTTTTAACACCTTTATTTTTAACCTACGGGTTTTTAATGTTGATTTCGGCTCCCGGCAGTACCGGCAAGTTTTTGAGAGTATGTCCAGAAGTTTTGCTTTCGATTCGGCAGAGAAAACCGGGAAGGATGATCTTGCCTCAGTCACGGCTAAAGATAAAACGCCCTATAATGTGATACGCGATAAAATTATGGTGCCGCCGCAAGGTTTTAAGAAGAAATCCGAAGTAACCATATCGTTCCTATACGAAATAGATGATGACTTAGTGAGACTGCCCTCGATTTTTAAGGTCGGATGGGATACCTGTTTTTTGCTTAACAATGCGGTAGAAAGACAAAACCGGAAATATAACGGAATATACCGGATCAATGATGAAAAATGGTACGAATTAATAACCGGTACAAAGTTTGATTTTGCAGCCGATCTCAACAATAACAGGGTCGTGGGATATTGTCTCGCGGAACCTCTAAAGCTGTACGGATTCAGGCAAAATTTTAAAAATGAATTTTTTGTGAAATTACCCGATTTTAGCTGCCGCCAGGAACTTCATAAATTGGGTTATAACACATTCCTGTTTCATAATTACCGGATTAATCCCCAGGATTATGCCGTCGAAATTTACAATATAAAAGGTAAACGCGTTACCGAATGTTTCGACTATATCCCCTATCATTTCAAACAAAACCATACTCTTCCCCTGGCCCGGCAAACCGTTCTGACCACGGACAAAAAAGGGCACTTTTTCATCGCTTTCCAGTATCCCTTAAATCCTTACCGCTTGTGGAAATATGACGAAAAAGGGAAAAAGTTAAAGGTGTTCGGCAATTATTTCACCAGTCCTGATATTTATGAGGCACCGTTTGAATGGATAGGATACGATTTCAGGCAAATCGAACGTTTCGGTATCAAGCGGATGTATACATTGAACAAACTCCTATGCGATTTGGAAGGAATGTTGTTGGTTTTTTTCAGCAAAAACCGCTTAGAACCCTGGAGCCGGGGTGGAAAACGCAAGTATCCCCCCAACTATTTTATCGATTTCTATTCGACAGAAGGAGATTTTATCGCGAGAAAAGCGTTTAAATACGGTTTCCCGGAATTTGTGTATAACGGCATCATCTATTCCCGGGTAAAAGTGGACCGGGGTGTGTGGAAAATTGTTGCCTCTCGTTTATCTCTCAAATAAAAATAATGATGTTTGAAGCCTACACTCGCAAAAATTTTTGTTGAGCCATGCGGGCAAGGTGGTGTCCCGGAGGGCCTTCTGCATTTCCGCACCAGAGCTGCGTCATTATTATTTAAATTATACATTTAATAGCACTCTTGTCCAAAATAAACTTTTGAAAAGTTGACCTCCTTCGTGGAAAATGATAAAAATTGATGTTCAGTCATGATCTAAATTCCGCAAAGGAGGTCAATATAATGATAAACCATTCTTCTATATTTAGTCAACTTTTAAAACTTTTCCCCCGATATGCATTTGCTAAACTTGTAAGGGAGCACAAGACCGATTTTAGGTCAAAAGGATTCAATAGTTGGGATCAATTCGTATCCATGCTTTTCTGTCAATTAGCCTAGGAGCCTGTCCGAGAATTCAATTTCATAAAGCTTATCCCTTCGATTATATTGTTAATATTTAACAATATAGTTTTTTTACCTATGACGATTTTGATCCGGAAAAATCAACACAAATTTCGTAAATATGAATGATTTTTCCCCGATTCCTACCCTCATTTTCTTTATTAACATCCATTTTTAACCAATTTTCCGGCCTCCAGGCAGACGACTCCCTTCAACATTGCTTTTACAATCTTTTTTATATTATGAACAGTGCATACAAGGGAAAACTCTCCTCGGGCTTTCTTGTAACCTCTTAAATGAAATCGTCGAAATCCACCATTTTTTATTTGACCAAAAACAGGCTCCACTATAGCTTTACGCTTCTTATATATCTCCTTGCTGGTTTCCCGGCTCATTTTGTCCTTCATCGCCTGACGCAACGGCTCTTTAGCATCTGTCTGAATCCTGCGTGCCTCTCCTTTCTTTGATTTGCAGCATTTATCACGGAAAGCACAATCGCTGCACACATCATGGTCTGCTTGATAAATCTTTTTACCATCCTGCGTTTGAGACTTTAATTTCAATGTCTTACCTGCCGGGCATTGAAATGTATCCGAAGCAACATCGTAATTGAAATTAGATTTCTTAAATTTACCCTTACCCTCTTCATAAATATTATTATCTCTCTCTCCTTTGCCTGTTGCCATATAAACATCAATACCTGTCTCAGATAAATCCTCAAGGTTATCTCCTGACATATAGCCATTATCAAGGCTCATCTTTTGGGGAAGCTCTCCAGTTGTCGATTTTATCTCTTCTAATGCAGGTGCAACTTCACGTTTGTCATTTGAATTCCGGGATAAATGTTCGCCTACTATTATTTGATTACTCTTATCTACACTTATTTGACCGTTATAGCAATAATCAAAAGAACCTTTCTTACCCATCATCATCGCTTCCTTGTCGGCGAAACTTATCTGTTTCTTATCATCTATCTCTTTACCGGGGTTCAACTCTGATTCACGCTGTTCCAACGCCTTCTTCGCATCCCTTATTTTTTCCAATCTCTTCTCTTTTATCTTTAAATCCTCGGAAAGTTCATAACCACTTAATTCACCATGTTCTTCATCTTCTTCATTATCACATTTGTCAGCTTTTCTTACCAACTCTTCTATCTCTTCTGCCAATCGGCTCTCCAGTTCATGCATTCGTTTGTAGCTCATCGCTTTATGCTTGGAGGTATCGGCTGCAAATTTTGACCCGTCAAGACTTACGTGGCCCAAATTCAACATCCCGGCTCCTTTCGCCAATAAGACCGTCTGTTTAAAAGATAATTTGAAAAATTCATAATTATCTTTCCGGAAATCACTTAATACCCTAAAATTAGGACAACTCATATGACATATGTACATAAAACCAAGATCCTCATGACATTTCTTCTCTATCTCACGGGAGCTAAACATTCCATGACTGTAGGCGTATATCAGGATACCCAATATCAAACGGGGATGATAGGCATGCTGACCTTTTACACTATAGTTCTTCTCCACTTCTGTGGTATCAAGCTGATTGATTAAATCCTCATATATATAACATTCATGCTCTTTACTTAACAAATCAAACACGTTACTCGGGAAAAGAACGCCCTGATTATATTCAAGAGGATCTTTTTTGAAATAACTCATTTTTGAATTCCTTCTCTTTATTTAAGACTTATTATACCAGGAATGTCTTGTATTATCAATGATTTTGGGAGGCTTTTAACCTGAATAATATACATAATGTTGATCTAAAATTATAGAACCTCGTTTCTATTCTCGGACAGCCTCCTAGGCAACGGGTTCGGGATTAGGGGCCGGTTTTCGACCCTGTTTTTTTCTTTCCGGATAGATTAGACAATTTTCTCATAGTATCGAACCAGAAGGGTGCGCCAAAAGATATTGCCAGGGATGTGGCTATTATACCCAGAATCTTTAAAAGAATGAGCAAAGGTTGTTCCGGGAATTTGCGGGGATCGTTTTCAGGAGCGTCTCTCGGTGGCCAGCCAACAGGAATGCCGATCTGATCGAGTTTCTTGCGGAGTTCATTTACTCTTTTCCGGAAATCAGCCGTTGTTTCGCCGGTATCCGTAGATGATTCTTTCAGGGTTTCCGTCGCAGCGGCTGCAGCAGCCTTCCGCAGAGTCTCACCCTGATGAAGACTTTTAACAATCATAACCGTATCGAGATTTAAGAAACCGCAAAGTAATAGGCCGATTACAAATAGTACCTCACGGCTCCGTTTTCTGTACCACAGCGACATTTTATCCATTAATTTATCGTACCACTCCTCAAGGGATTTCCGTATCTCTTCTATTTTTCCCTTCAACCTGTCGATATCGGAAACGGCGCTGTTCAGAATTTCGAGAAGCGCTCCCCTTATTTGCGCATTTTCGATTTTTTCTATGCCTTGTTTCATTTCGGCAAATCCCTCTGTCTTACCTTTTTGGGCATTTACCAGCGTATCAAGCAGGGCGGCGGCGAATTTGTCGGCAGATATCTTTGACGGTCTTTTTTTCGCTTCCTTATCTTGCGGTTCTCGAATCACTTGATGTTGATACAATGCCTGTACAAGCTCAGTACTTTTAAGAATATCCAACAATTCTTTCTCAAGATTTTTTGCGCGTGTTTTAAGTACTTTGGCAATTCCTTCACGAATGGCAGAGCACACCGTACTTGCCATTAAATAGACAAATACCAGGCCAAGGGCTACTTCAAGAATCTCAGAACCAAACATGGTTACCTCCTATTTCCTTAAAAAATAATTTAACCCACTGTAATCTATTGTTAACCTATTAAAATAGTTTACTCGTTGGGATAGGTAACAATCTCTTCGGTTTTTTCTTCTACTTTTGCTTTTAGCTTTTCGGCCAGTTCGTCGGTAATGGTAAAGGTCAGTGTTATTCTATCAGCCGATCCGGTGATGTTGATATTATTTACCAGCTCCGCCACATCAGGTCCTGCCATTGCGCCCATTCCCTTTAAACCATTAAGAGTATTGGCCAAATCCTTATTAGCTTGCTCATTATTGGATATCATTTCAATAATACCGGTTAAGGCGTTGGCATCATAATCAACGCTGCCTTGAATCACTTCTGCTTTACTGAGGTCCATCTTTATCATACCGCTATCCTGTACTTTTTTAGCATTTTCCGGAAATTCAAAAACAAATGAAAGGATAACATTGGATTTAAATTGGTCAATATAGGGTTTTAACCTGGCATTTTTTAATACCGATTGGCCCTCTCCCTTGACAAGATCAATTACTTTTTTTACAATTTCGTTTTTTCCGGCAGCAA
This sequence comes from Candidatus Aminicenantota bacterium, assembly GCA_023137075.1. GTDB lineage: Bacteria > Acidobacteriota > Aminicenantia > UBA2199 > UBA2199 > JAGLQA01. The sequence continues at coordinate 3,890 of JAGLQA010000189.1, read as the reverse complement.
TGGTTTTGTTGTCGATGAAACAAACCGCAATGTTGTTTTGATCTTCCTCTTCAACATTTAATATCTTGAGGCCCTTATAGGCTTCTTCGGTGTATTTGGCTCCCTTTTCCTTCAGGAGCGACATAATTTTTTCTCTGTCATAATTTAAATTTATTACCGTCACAAAATCCTGGTCCTTACCGGCCCTGGCAGCAATGGAAACCTCACCGGCAAAAGCCACGGCCAGGGAATAGATATCCTTTTTAGGATCAATCCCGGTTTTAGCCACAAAATCCTCATAATCCTTGAACATCTTTTTTGGATCGTCTATTTTGGATTCCTTTTTTTCCTTTACCATTTTGTCAAAAAAATCCAATTGTGAAAATTTGCTGAAATTCATTTGCATAATTCCAGTAGCGTTTTCAGGGAGTAAGGTGAGTAAGTTTAATTCAACTTTGGCGCCGGGTATCGCTTTGTCTCCACCGCAGCCCGCAATGATGACTGCCATTAATACAAAGACTACCGCGAAAGAAGCTGTCAATAATTTTTTCATTAAAATCCTCCTAAAATTAAATGAAATACAATATTATCATATTTATATTCTTTAAGCCATAAACATAAATAATTTTTTTTAACGAATTTGCAATGATTTTGAAAAAATGTGACCGGTGCGTGCGAATGTTACAATGTTGTTGGCGCTGTCACTTTGTAGTATCATAGTCTTCCAGGATATAGCCGCTGATATTGCGCTTTCCCATATCGAAGCCGACACCCACCAATAGTATATTCTTAGCCTGCCCTTTGTAACTATCATAGTATTGCCTGTCCTTGATCTGTTTCAGGGCATCTTTTTCGCTTCCCATCTTAAATTCCATTATATAAACCCTATCGTTGATCTCAATAAGCGCATCGATCCGCCCGGTATTGGTTTGAACCTCTGCCTTTATGTTGATTCCCAGGAGAGTCAGTATGAGATAGATTACGGAATGATAATAAGCCTCTCTGTCATGGATGAAAATATTGTATGGTATCGATGCAAATAAACTTTTAATGGTTACAAAAAACAGGTCGAGCCGGTTATCGATTAATTGCTCGGTCAGGTCGAAAATCTTGCTGCCCAGGGTGGCGGGGGATGATGCTATAAAATCTGCCAACAGGTACTTTAAAAAGGCGTCTTTGACCTCCTGGTTCGGATAAGAAAGATAATATTTTCGAATATCTTTCAAGGTTTTTATCCCTTTAACGGTGATATAACCTGTCTGGAATAACAGCGATGCGACATCCATATTCTCGATGTCGTAACTGTCAAAAACGGACTCATCGACTTCCCAGGCCCCGATGGTTTCCACATTGATTGCCTTCTCTTTGATAAACTTTATTAAAAAGGTGGGAGTGCCCGTGGAGAACCAATAATTACTGAACTTACTCTCCTGGAAAAAACTCAAAATAGATAAGGGGTTATAAACGAAATTTTCCCCATCCCAGGAATAACCGTTATACCAGCGCTTGATGTCGTCGAGGATTTCGGGTTTCTCTCTTTTTAATCCGGGCACTAATTTTTCTACCCGGTTGTTAAAATAGTTAAGCAGTTCTTCTTCGGTATAGCCCAGCATGGTAGTAAACTGCTGCGACAGGGTGATATCCCTCAAATTGTTTAAGCCGGAGAACACCGATACCTTTGAAAACTTAGAAACGCCGGTGAGAAAGGCAAACTTAATATATTCATCCATGCCTTTTATGGTGGTGTAAAAATTCCTCAAAATATCCCGGTTTTTTTTTGCAACTTCTTTATCATCTACGAAATCGATTATGGGTTTATCGTATTCATCGATGAGTATAGCCACTTTATTTTTTTTTCCTAAACCTTCAATCAAATCTCTAAAAACATCCTTGTAATCTCCTTCTTTATCCAGGACGATATTAAAAGTTCCGGCCATTTTTCTTACTATTTTTTCAAGAGATTTTTCTAATATTCCGGGTGTTTTACAGCCGATTTTTAAAAAATCAATATAAATTACCGGGTATTTTTTCCATTCGATTTTGTCATATATCCACAATCCTTCAAAAAGTGTTTGATTGCCGGAAAATATCTCTTTCAATGTCGATAACAGGAGCGATTTTCCAAAACGCCGGGGCCGGGACAGGAAATAGTATTTACCACCATCTGCGAAAAGGTTATAAATATACTTTGTTTTATCCACGTATAGGTAGTTCTCCCCGATCATCTCGCTGAATGTCTGAACACCGACCGGCAATTTTTTCATAATAAGATTATAGTATCAATACATTTTTTTTGCAATCTTAAATTCCGTAAAAAAACTATCCTGTATTCAGGTTTTTTTTTATTTCTTCCGGGTGTGGGTCACTTCAAGGCTCTTGAATTCACCCTGAGGGGAAATCATATACATTTCCATCAACCATTTATCCGCGTTGATCAATGTGGTGACAGTCTTGGCCTTTACCTTTTTTCCGGTAAAAATATCATCCACCACGCCGAATTGAGTTAATCCGCTGCCGGTTTTATCCAGGGTTCCCTTACTGACCATGATACCGGTTCCCATGTTGTCGATCCAGATGGAGATATATTTTTTCGAGTGGTTGTCATAAGCATGAATCCCCATTCCTTCGAAGGGCATGCCCATCATCGTGCCCTGGTAAGACAGTTTCAAGTAGCGCCCCCCCATAATCATTTTTCCTTTGCCCGGGCCTTTGGTGATAGTGGGCTCCTGGCCGGGCTTCTCCCACATTTTGCTGACAATATCCCATTCGCCCACCATCTTTTGCAAAAATTGGTGCCCCTCGGCAGGAGTGGCATATTTCATCCAAGTCTCCATCAATTTTTGATCAGCTGCACCTTTTTCCTGGGCTGAAGCCGGTAACAGGGAGATCAGGGCTAACACAGACACAACACTTAAAATAACTTTCATCGTTTTCATTTTTTCTCCTTTTTTTATGCGCAGGTGTATTATATTGAAAGGACTTTCCCCTGTCAAGGTGAAAAAATTTACCTGTCCCTATGAAGTTCGCAGAGCCAAGATATACGAAAGACCTGGATATATGGGTAAATCCGACACTGGAAAATGCCGGGAAAGTTTGGAAAGCATTACTAAGATTTGGAGCACCTTTAAAGGATATTTCAGTGTTTTTTCAGGAGACTGTTTTTTGCATTACTATTACTTTGAACAGGATGTCGCCGGCATCTTTATCCCCACTGTCCGCAAGTACTTTCTGCTCCTTTTGGATGGTTAAACCGTAGGTTGCCGCTATTTTATTAACATACTTGTCGGAGTGTTTGAAAATCGGAATCCCCCAGGCGGTTGGGGCTTTAATGTAACCCGGCATACTTCCACGATCTGATCCGGCTTCTTCTACGGTAAGGGAGGCAATGGTAAAGGCTAATATTCCGGCAGGTCTGAGGATACGGCATGCTTCTTTGCAGGTCGGCAGTAAATCAGCGAAAAAGTGAAATACACCACAGCACACTACATGAGAAAACGTGTTGTCCGGATAGGGCAAGGGAACATCCCGGATATTGAACTGCTTTATTTCTTTTGCAAATCCTTTTTTTCCGCACTCCTTCAGCATTTCTATTGATTCGTCCAGGCCGGTTATGTCCAGCCCGGCTCGTGCAAAATGAACGGAACTTAACCCGGTGCCTATTCCAAGATCGAGAAGAGATTCACCCGGTTTGACAAATTCATAACACATACCGAAGAGGACTTCAAATACATAGCTGTTATACTGCTTTGCCTGTGAATCGTAAGTGCGGGCAAACTCATCATGAGATTTAATGTGGTTTGTTTTAGCCATAGTCATATTTCACCTGCTAACGTCTAAACTTTAGTGCCTTCCTGTTTTGAGAATTCATAATAGCAAAGCCGGGAAAAGAAGTAAAGAAAAAACCGGAAACC
>JAGLQA010000188.1 GCA_023137075.1 Candidatus Aminicenantota bacterium | reverse complement strand
TGGAGGAAATTCCCCAAAAGACCGGGCAGCCCCCTGCCTCTTTAGAGATAATAACCGAGCGGGAAAAGCGGCAAATTTTATTAGATTTTAATGATCGGGAAGAGACCTATCCTAACGATAAAACCATTCCCAAATTGTTTGAAGAGCAGGTAGTAAAAACGCCTCATGGGATTGCTGTTGTATCGAAATATGTGATCGGTGAGAAAACAGGCCGCTGTCTGACCTATAGTCAACTGGATAGTGAAGCCCACCGGCTGGCAGGCGTATTGATCGGAAAGGGAATGGCGGCAGGGGATATTGCCGGTATTGTCGTCGAACGTTCGCTTGAAATGATTGTCTCAATCATTGCCGTTTTAAAAACCGGCGCCGCCTACTTGCCCCTTAATCCCCAAAGCCCGGAAGACAGAAATAGGTATATGCTCAACGACAGCCGGGCAAAATTGTGTTTAACCACCACCAATATATTCAAGGGATTCAAGATGTTGACCGAATGCGAAATTGAATGGATCCTTCTCGATGAGCCGGGCATCAGGCCTGTTGGGGGCGCTTATATGCAGCCGGATACGGCAGGGGCACGAGGTGCCGTGCCCGAAAAAGAGGATAAGGATGTAGGGGCAGGGTTGCCCCTACAAATCTCATCTCTCAACTCTCGAACTTGCGAACTGGCCTATGTCATCTACACATCAGGTTCCACCGGACGGCCCAAGGGAGTTCCCATCAACCATCGTAATTTTTGCCCCCTCATCCTTTGGGGCTATCGCCATTTGCAGTTGAACTCGCGGGATAAGGTGGTTCAGAATCTTTCCTATTATTTTGATTGGTCGGTATGGGAAATTTTTATCACCCTGACAACCGGCGCGTGTTTGACGATTACTTCCGAGGAAATAATGATGGATTCGCCGTCTTATGCCGACTTTATCGGGAAAAATGGGATTACGGCGCTGCATATTACCCCATCTCAATTACATGCATTAACCGGTTACGAAGCGGAACCGGTAAAACTTGAGACTTTGCGGTATTTATTTATCGGAGCCGAGAAGTTAACCGTTGACCTTTTAAAACGCAGTTATAGAGTAGTGAAAAAAGATTGCCGGGTATTTAATATGTATGGCCCTACCGAGGCTACCATCATAGCATCGGTACTGGAAGTCGACAGATCGGATGAGAAAACATACGACAGGCATTCCAGTGTGCCTATCGGGATACCGGTGGCGAATGCTGCCTTACTAATATTGGGCCAGGGTTTACAATTATGCCCGGTGAATGTGCCCGGTGAATTGGTGATAGCCGGTGACGGATTGGCTTCGGGCTACTTAAACAACCCGGAGTTAACGTCGGAAAAATTTATTCCTTTTGCCTCCGGCGGCCAACTTTTTGAAAAAAGTCGGACAAAAACTTTTGATGATTTAAAGGATGGCGCGAAGCGCAGCACTACTAATCATTCAGCCCTTTTATATAAAACCGGCGACCTGGCCCGCTGGCTGCCCGACGGCAATATCGAATTTTTAGGACGAATGGACCGGCAGGTCAAAATCAGGGGGTACCGGATCGAATTGGGTGAGATCGAGAACCGACTGCTGTTGCGGGATGATATAAAAGAGGTTCTGGTGACAGTTAGGAGTGACGCGGAAGGGGGAAAATCCCTATGTGCATATATAGTTGGGATGCAAAACCATGGAGTTTTATCCGGTGACCTCGATGCTGCCGAATTGCGCGAACACATTTCCGGAACTCTGCCCGGCTATATGATACCCTCGTTTTTTGTGCAAA
>JAGLQA010000187.1 GCA_023137075.1 Candidatus Aminicenantota bacterium | reverse complement strand
TAGAAATCCTTACGAAGGGAGTAGACAATAAGACAACCGGCAGGGGCGAATTCGTACTCTATTTAAAAGGGTTAAAAGAAGAGGATTTAATTGACGGTATATTTATAAAGGGAAATAACGGTAAAACCGTCCATTTGAAAGTCACCCATGAGACAAAGTCCTGTTTGTTCGATCTGGAAGAAGTAAAAGAGGGTCAAACGACCTCAGTGAAGGAGCCGATAATTTTAAGTTAACAATAAAAGTCGTTTTTCAAGGCACTGCTCGAAAAACGCACCCACCTAAGGGTGGGGGAAAAATGTGTTAAAAATGTTAGTCATTACCGCCAAGTAATGGCATGAAATTTATAAAATAGGAGGTAAAAATGCCGGAAGAATCGGAAAGTAAAAAACAGAAAATACCGGTCAAAGAAACGAAGGGTGAAAAGTCGCCGACTTTAGAGAGCCAGGTAGATGATTTGCAAAAAAAACTGGCGAAGACGCGAGAAGAGATCAGCCGAAAAGAGAGAGAATTTGAAGCTAAAAAGAGGGCCAGTGGAGCGATTAATAAAGCCGCGGAATTGTTTGGCAAAGCTTTTGAAAAATTAAAGAAAGGAATAGAAGATGCCGGAATCTATTATAAAGGTATGGCTGCCGTGATTGCGGAAAAGGTCGATGGCGAAACGAAAAAAGAGATTGGAGAAATAATAAAAGATGTAGACCGGGATATCAAAGACCAGGAAAAAAAGGTAAAGAACACGGAGGATAAACTTAAGGAATCGGAAAAAGAATATAATAATGCTGAAAAGAAGTATAAAGGAATTCAAGAGGACTTTAACTCGGCAAAGAGATTACAAAGGGAGATCGAGAATAAACTCAGGAAGATTGATAATGCCGGGAAATTTATTGCGGAAGAAGAGAAAAAAGGAAATTTTGCCCTTATCTATTTTCTAACCGATGTAGAAGAAAGAGAAGCCGGGTTAGGCGCCATGATTAAAGAATTGAGTAGACTTACCGGACGATTAAAAAGTTTTGCCTTTGAACCGGAAAAAAAAGCCGGAGCTGACGAAGCCGTGGATGAATTCAAAAAGATATTGGAAAAAGAATGGGCCGATCTATATAAAGCGGAAGAAGGAATAAATCTGAAAAAGAAAAAAGAAGATGTAGAAAAAACAAAGGCCGAATTAGAAAAGAATGAAAAAGAGTTGGTAAACCTACAGCAGGCACGAAGAAGCAACATTTTAGAAAAATTAAAAAAGATAAAATTTAAAAAGGAGGAATAAAATGCCAGAATATTTATCACCAGGTGTATATGTCGAGGAATTTGAGATCGGCGCCAAACCCATCGAAGGAGTTGGCACCAGCACAGCCGGTTTCCTTGGAGAGACCGAAAGAGGCCCCACTGAACCGCGGCTTATAACCGGTTGGCTTCAGTTCCAGAGAGTATACGGAGGGCACTTCGTACAGGAAAAAGTCAGCCCCTACCTTCCTTATTGTGTAGAAGGATTTTTTAGCAACGGCGGAGCACGCTGTTATGTTGCCAGGGTTGTCGGAGCCGGACCCGACGAAGAAAAGGCAAAAAAAGCCGGCTTAAAACTGGACAATAATTCGTTAACGATTACAGCAGTGGGTGAAGGTACATGGGGAAATCGGGTTGGTATTAAGGTAGGTAAGGGAACATTTAATGATGATGAAAAAAACCCCCTGTTCAGGTTAAGGGTATATTACTGGAAGACAGGAGACGTCGAGGGTGACCCGGAAAAAGCCGATGAGAGTGCCGACTTAATAGAAGATTTTGATGATCTTTCCGTGGAGAGCACGTCCGATGATTATTTTGAAAATAAGGTCAACGGGATATCGAATCTTATCATTATCACTAAGGAAGCCGATGATTCCGGTGTTTTACCGGAAGGACCAACTGATGTAACTCCTTTAGCAGGCGGAGTTGACGGAAAATTACCCCTTGATGCCGACGATTATAAACGCGAAGATACCGATTTGCCGGGCCAGCGTCTTGGTTTGACTGCTTTGCATGCCATCGATGAGGTTGCCATCCTGTATGCCCCGAATGCAGACAGTATTAATGGATTAGCTAATGCATTGATCAAATCCTGTGAAAAGCTAAAAGACCGGTTTGCCATTATCGATGCCATAAGAGGGGAGAGTAACAAGGATAATCTAAAACCCAGGGATGGTTATGAGACCATGTACGCTGCTTTTTACTACCCATGGATTAAAGTTTATGATTCGATTACCAAACTTTACAAACCCATACCTCCCGGTGGTCATGTTGCCGGTATATATGCCAGAAGCGATATTGAGCGAGGCGTTCACAAAGCTCCGGCCAACGAAAAAGTCAGGGGTGTTAAAGAACTTGAATTCCAGATTACCAAGGGGGAACAGGATATCCTCAATCCCAGGGGCGTGAATTGTATCAGGTTCTTTCCCGGGCGAGGCATTAGGGTATGGGGTGCCAGGACGCTATCCAGTAACACCCTCTGGAAGTACATCAATGTCAGGAGACTGTTCATCTTCATCGAAGAGTCTATCGAGGAAGGTACCCAGTGGGTGGTCTTCGAACCCAATGATCAAAAATTGTGGGCCAGGGTGAAACAAACCATTACCCAGTTCTTAACCCGGGTATGGAGAGACGGCGCCTTGATGGGCAGTACACCGGAAGAGGCATTTTTTGTCAAATGTGACCGCACGACCATGACCCAGGACGATATCGACAACGGCAGGCTTATTTGTATAATCGGGATCGCACCCGTAAAACCGGCGGAGTTTGTCATCTTCCGTATTGCCCAGTGGCAGGGCGGTTCAGCGGTTACCGAGTAAAAAAAAGGAGGTATAAAAATGGCAAATAGAAACGATCCTTACAGGAATTGTAGGTTTTTATTGGAAATCGACGGTATTACCCAGGCAGGCTTTAGCGAAGCCACTATCCCCGATACGTCCCAGGACCCTATCGAGTACCGGGAGGGAAACGAACCTCCGACTGTGAGAAAAATTCCCGGGTTAATCAAGTACGGGAACCTAACCCTCAAGTGGGGAATCACCGACTCCATGGATCTTTACGAATGGAGAAAACAGGTAGAACAGGGCCAGATGGGTGACGCTCGTCGCAATATCGCGGTTATTATATTGGATGAGGAAGGGAACAACAAAGCCAGGTGGGAATTTGGCGAAGCCTGGCCTACCAAGTACGATGCACCGGATCTGAATGCGAAAGGCACCGACATCGCCATCGAAACCCTGGAAATTGCCCATGAAGGAATGCAGCGCGTGAGTTAAGGAGGTAATTAAAAGATGGTATTGCAAACCGAGTATGAATTTACCCTGCCGAAAGGCTATGTGGATAATGACGGGACATTGCATAAGAACGGGACCATGCGCCTGGCTGCTGCTGCCGATGAGATTCTTCCCATGAAAGATCCCCGGGTGCAAAGCAACCCCGCTTATCTAACCGTCATCTTGCTCTCCCGGGTCATTACAAAATTAGGAGAACTGGGAAGTATAAACCCGGGAGTGATCGAAAAACTGTTTGTAGCGGACCTGACTTATCTCCAGGAGTTCTATAAAACCGTAAATGGCAACGGGGATGTTATGATGAAGGTGAAATGCCCCGGTTGCGGGGAAGAATTTGAAAAGGAGATTTCTTCCCCGGGGGGATAACAGGCTACCCCCTCGACCGGATTTATGAGGAGGTAGCCTTCATCTCTTATTATTTTCACTGGAATCATGACCAGGTTATGGAGATGCCTCACGCTGAGAGGGAAAAATGGTGTGAGGAGATTAGCAGAATAAATAAAAATTTAAGCGAAGAGCCTACCCGAGGCAGGAGCCTGATATAGGTGACGAACCGTGAAGGAGGCCGGGAAATAAAATGGCATTAGACGAAAGAAAAGACCCGTTTTTAAGTTTCAAATTTCATGTCGAAATCGACGATTTGATAGTGGCCGGATTTTCGGAAGTATCCGGCCTGCAGGCCGAGATCGAGACTGAGGAATATAAGGAAGGCGGCGTGAATGACTATGTTCATAAAATTCCGAAAGCAGCCAAATACGCCAACCTTGTCCTGAAAAGAGGTATAACCGATTCCGATGTGTTGTGGCAATGGCACCGGGACGCAGTTACAGGTAATATAAAACGCAAAACCGGGCGTATCATCCTGTATGATTTCCAGGGAAATGAAAAGTGGCGCTGGACCTTTGAAGATGCCTTTCCCGTCAAATGGTCCGGGCCCGATTTTAAAGCCGATGGGAGCACTTCTGCCGTCGAATCCATAGAACTGGCTCATCATGGAATAAAGAAGGGATAAGATGATCATACAAGTGATCGATAGGGAATTCCATCGATATATTACCTATAAATACAACTCTATCAGACAACCGCGCCCTGGATTTCCCACTCTTTTTTTCCTTTACTATCTCTCGGACCCGGCGCTCCGGCAGCGGGTATTTAAAAACACCGATTTTTTCATCGATAACATATCCCATTACCTGACCCGGCATTTACATTTGAATTTCGTACTCCAACTATTTCTGGGGGTATCTCAATCAAAGACTAAGGATTTCAGCCGGGCACTATTCCCTCAAACAACAACCGGTTATAATCATAGGCTGTCGGATTTCCGGGAATTATCCTATTTCAGCAAATTCTTTTTCCCACCTCCGCTCATCAAAAAAGTGAAGGATTGGCATAACGAGATATTATTTTATAACTCCCCCGGTATCATGAATATATCGCCCCATATTCCATTGTACCACCTTAAAGATTCGGAACAGGTTGTCCGAGAACTCCGGGTGAACACAAGGTTCACCCCTACGTTCGACCGGAGATCCTTTGTAGGGGGGGATCTTGTATTCCCCAGTATTTTACATTCGACCCTTTTTTTGCATTCTCGGACAACCTGGGAAGTTTTGAACCGGTTTATAACTAAAAACCAGAGGCTGCTCAAAGAAATCAATATTCCTGGAAAGCAGGCTCGTCAATCCCGGACTGCGCCACTCCGCTCAAGATTAACGGCAGGTAATTATGAAGCCGGGTCCATGCAACCCACGCCGCCGCCTAACCTGATGCGCACAACCGCTTTTTACAAAACATTATTTCATCATTCGGATATCGATCACATGAGTATTTTTCAAGATTTCACCCGGAAAATAGCCTTAAGCGACGATAGGGAAAACCCGGCTCATCAATCCCGGACTGCGCCACCCCGC
>JAGLQA010000186.1 GCA_023137075.1 Candidatus Aminicenantota bacterium | reverse complement strand
GAAAGAATAAACATCTTATAAGTCAGAATGGGAATTGCTGATCCGGGAGGGGAGGTGGCATGTTTGTCTTTTTTTTGGTATAATGGACATTCGAAAATGGAAAAAAAGTGGACAATTTCAGGTTTAATTGCGCTGTGTTTGATCGCGGTGGTGGGAATCGTTATCACCCTGATGTTATTGATTGGTTCCTCAGAAAAAAAACTCCCCAATCCCCTTGAGGGTTTAAAAAGCGGGGGACTGGTCGCGATTTCGGACGAAAACAAGGCTGAGGAAAGGCGTTCCTCTCTTTCCCCCTGGGATTCAGTGAAAACCATGGGAAAGGCCGCTGAAGCCGTAAAAAAACGGTTTGAACGGATTCGTGCCGAAAAAACTATTTTAGCCGATAAAGAGAAATTGCTCTCCCTGTTGGCTCCGGTGAGCGGTTGGCAAATAAAAAAATCCCAATACTACCTGGGGGGATATGGTGAAGAGGAAACCGCGAATCTGAACATTACATATTCGGGTGCCGATTCCAGGTCCATAGAGGTGGAAATAATCGATTACGGTGCGACACCGGCGGCACTCCAGCCGATGAAGATGATCTTTAAAATGGAACGAGACGAAGAGATGGAACAACGGGACGGGAAGGTATCGGATTATAACGGTCATCTTGTTTTTGAAGAGTATAACAGGAGAAAGAAACAGAGACAATTCTCTTCGATCCTGAAAGATCGTTACCTCATCAAGCTAAAACATATTGGGAATAACAGCCGGAAAACCTTACAAAATTTCACGCAAGAACTATTCTCTCAAAAATAAAAAACCGGCAGCAGTATTCTTCATGTTTAATTACATCCCCTATCTTATTTAGGGGGATAATGATTTTTTACCTGATCCGGGGCTGGATAAACTTCATATCGCTTTTATTGGTGAGCAGGTCTTTTACATACACCACGATATCATATTCCCCTTTTTTCAGGTTTTTAAAAGGCAAGGTGATTGTTATATCCGGTTTTTTGATAGCCAATGTTTTTCTTTGATCAAAGAGATTGATCCCGTGGATGTAATTAATCCGGATGCGGATTTCCATCTTGCCGGATTGATCCTTTGATATTGTCCGCATGTAAAAACCGGTAACAGAAACGGAGAGTTTGCTGTCCGCGAATTTCAGGTCTGTTATTTGTATGGCTGAACCGGAAATTCGAGGCTGAACTGTTTCTTTCCTGGATAGGTATGCCTTAATATAATCGGCACGCATATTATCGTCATAAACTACTTTGAATTTTTTATTGGAAACTTTGATCTTAATTTTTCCGATTTTGTCCGGGTTGTCGGGCGCATAGGTCAACAAGTAGTATACATTCTCTTTTTCACCGATGTTATCCATGGCCTGTACCAGGTTATTTGTGGTCACAAGCGTTCCGCCGGTGGCTTTGGTGATTTCCCTGAGGCTGTTCTCGATGTCGGTGGAAACCATCTTATAGGTATAATCCTGGGATATGAGCCCGATGGTGCTGCGCATGAAAATGGAATGGAATGTGGCATCCACCCTGTAAAATATCTTGCTGATTTCTTCGGCGGGGAAATCTTGCGCCACATTCAACTCCCGGTCGATATCGTTCAGTTTTCTATCCAGTATCCTGGCAATTTCTATATCCTCAGGGTGAGTGCTCGAACGCAGTTCGCTAATGTATCGCCTGAGTATTCGCCTGGCCTCACCGGACATGGATATTTGCGGAAACATCTCCATCTGGTAGAAATTGACAACCCACTTTTCCTTCTTTACTCCTTCCAAATGTTTGGCAAAATAGTAATAGCGGTCAAGATCGGGCATCAAATACCTTTTTTTATATTCCTTCCAGATCTGTAAATACCGATCCAAAAATTGCTTCAGGAACATCTGTCTTCGACGCATGTTAATTCTGTCTTCCTGTTCCTCAAGTTTTCCTATGGTAAATTGCCGTAAAAGAAGGTCCCACTTTCTTTTATCAACCTGCTGTTCAAGTTTCTTAAAATAGGCATTCATAAGTTGGCGGGCATGGACGCTTTGCGCTATTATAGCCCGGTCGACTTTCCTATAACAAGCCTGTTTATTGCTTAGCTTTGCAAAGTAAAGGTTTTTGTCATTTACAAATACCCGCAATTCGTCTTGCTCTGTCAAAATATTGTCAAAGATATACTTGAGACCTTCCTTAAAGGACGGGGTATATTGGGTCACCCGGTATACTAAGACAAAGTAACGGGGGGACTGGATTTTATTTTCTTCCACTTCCAACCCGATCTCCTGGAGTTTAATCTTGTTTCGTTTGATATTAAAACCGTTGATGACCTGCAATTTATTTCCCTCATACAGCTTAAAATCATCACGGCTTAAATTATCAACCGGTTTTCCTTTATAAAAAATCCGGACCGGCACTTCTATGTTTACCACTTTTACTTCTTCCCGCAGAGTTTCCTGCTCTTGACCCGGCACGGGCTGTGCGCATATAAAAATGCTCACTGTCATAAAAAAAATCACAAAAACGAAACATGTTTTTCTCATAATACCTCCTTCTCCATGATAGGTTAACCTGCATGCCTTGCTTACCTGTCTTAGGATTTGATACTAATACTTATTCTTATCTTTTAATATTAATACGGCTAATGGAAGAAGAAACGGATATTTTTCTATGGTTTTTACGGCAGAGGGATAATGATTTTTTTACCTGATCCGGGGCTGGATTAACTTCGTGTCGCTTTTATTGGTGAGCAGGTCTTGGGCATCTACTACGATGTCATATTTTCCTCTTTTCAGGTTTTTAAAAGGTAAGGTGATTGTTATGTCCGGTTTTTTAAGATCCAATGTTTTGCTTTGGTCAAAGATACTGATTCCCTGGATGTTTTTTATCCGGATGCGGATTTCCATCCTACCGGACCGGCCTCTTGAAATTTTTCGCATATAATAACCGGTAACCGAAATGGAGAGTTTGCTATCCGTGAATTTCAGGTCTGTTATTTGTATGGCTGAACCGGAAATTCGAGGCTGAACTGTTTCTTTCCTGGATAGGTAAGCGTTAATATAATCGGCACGCATATTATCGTCATAAATTACTTTGTATTTTTTATTGGAAACTTTAATCTTGATTTTTCCGATTTTGTCCGGGTTGTCGGGCGCATAGGTCAACAAATAGTATACATTCTCTTTTTCTCCGATGCTATCCATGGCCTGTACCAGGTTATTGGTGGTCACAAGCGTTCCGCCGGTGGCTTTGGTAATTTCCCTGAGACTGTTCTCAATATCGGTGGAAACCGCCTTGTAGGTATAATCCTGGGATATGATCCCGAGGGTGCTGCGCATGAAGATGGAATGAAAGGTGGCATCCACCTTGTAAAATATTTTGCTGATGGCTTCGGCGGGGAATGCTTCCGCCACATTCAACTCCCGGTCGATCTCCATCAGCTGCCTGTCTAATATCCTGGAATAAGCTTTATCCTCAGGGTTAGTGCTCGAACGCAATTCGCTGATGAATCGCCTGATGGTTCGCCTGGCTTTACCGGACATGGCTAATTGCGGGAACATCTCCATCTGGTAGAAATTGATGACCCATTTTTCCTTCCTTACTCCTTCCAAATGTCTGGCAAAATTGTAATAGCTGTTAATGTCGGGCAGCAAATACCTTTTTTTATATTCCCGGAAAACCTGGAGATACCGTTTTAAAAATTGCATCAGGGCTTGCGTCCTGCGGCGAAAAGCATCACCACCGCCACCACCGCCACCGCCCATTTCTCGTATAAGAAGGTCAAACCTGGTTTTATCGATTTGCTGTTCAAGCTTCTTAAAATAGGCATTCATAAGCTGTCGGGCATTGGCGCTTTCCCCCGATATAACCCGATCAACTTTACTGTAACAAGCCTGTTTATTTCCCAGGTTTGCGAAATAAAGGTTTTTGTTGTTTACAAATACACGCAATTCGTCTCGCTCTGTCAAAACATTGTCAAAGATGTGTTTAAGACCTTCTTTCATGGGCGGGCTGTATTGGGTCACCCGGTATACCAACACAAAGTAACGGGAGGGCTGGATTTTTTCCACTTCCAACCCGATTTCCTGGAGCTTAATTTTTTTTCGTTTAATATTAAAACCGTTGATGACCTGTAATGTTTTGCCTTCATACAGTTTGAAATCATCACGGCTTAAATTATCTACCGGTTTTCCCTTAAGAAAAACCCGGACCGGCACCTCCACGTTTACCACTTTCACCTCTTCCCGCACCGGTTCCTGCTCTTGCTCCGGCACGGGCTGTGCGCTTATAAAAATGCCCACAGCCATAAAAAAAGTCACGAACCCGAAACATTTTTTTTTCATAATACCTCCTGGGTTATGATAGGGGAGCCTGTTTGCATTGCTCACCTGCTTCATAATCTAATACTAATTATATTTTAAGCGTACCGATTGAACTCATCAATAATAGTAACCTTTAATCGTCCGGATTTTGTATTTTCTGCGGTTTTTCAGTTTTATGCTTATTTTCCTGAAGCGTTTCCGTACCTTATCGTCCTTGGGAGAAAATTGGATGATATACTTGGCCCTGATATCCTGGCGAATCTTACGGTAAACATACTCGATATCTTCAACTTTTTCAAAAAAGAAGGTCATCCCGCCGGACGAGGTGGATATTTTATTCAGTAAATCCTGGTACCGGCTATCTTCGTAGGTGTCCAATTTTTTCCCGATCGAATAAATTACCGAGTTTGATTTTTCCGCGTTTTTAATCAACGTATAAGGATCTATGTAGGAACTGTTGTCCTCACCGTCGGAAAAAAGGATAATGATATTCCTGCCGGTAATACTTTTTAACAATTTAATACAATAGGCAACGGCATCATAGAGCGCGGTTGCTCCAAAGGGGAAGGCAACGGAAAGGGAATTAAAGAGTTCATCGATATCGTTGGTAAAGTCCGTATCTTCGAATACATCATGGTTAAAAAAGACAATAATCGCCCGGTCATCTTTTGTCAGCAGTTCTTCAAGGAATAACCGGGCTGCTTCTTTTACTTTCCCGATTTTATTTTTCATCGATGAACTTATGTCGATTAACAGAGCTAAGTTGAATTTTGTTCTTGAGCTTTTGGTGAAATAATCGATATCCTGTGGGATACCGTCCTCGAGTAAGATGAAGTCATTCTTTTTTAGCCCGGTAACATAATTGCCTTTCTGGTCTATTACCGCAACAGGCACAACGATCTGCACGATGTTTACTTCCTGGGTGTCATCGAAAAATTCGGATCGAATCTCTTTACTTATTATATTCTGGTGAACATCCCGCAGCACTGCCTTCAGCTTCCTGAAGCGCGGCCTGGGGCCAAAATCGTAGAGAAGCGTGTAGGGCGGATCCTTAAATTCTCTCAGCAGCTTCCCGTCGAGAAATAGCTGCAACGATCGTACAGACGCAAGATCGATCCCGGTCACGTTAATCTTGATCTGCTTTTTGCCCACCCATATACCGTTTTTCAAGGGGAAGAGAAATTTTATTTCGGTCTGGTCCGCCTGGGTCGAGGGAGTTAAGATCAGAAACAAAACAAACAACATTAAACATTTTTTCATCTTTTTCATTTTCTTACCTTTTTTATTATTTAATCCTTAAATATCCTTTTTCCTTGGATTTTTTTAATATTTTATTTAAATAGGAATTGTTAAAAATGTCAAATATGAAATAGGTGCTGAAGTAGTCTTTTTTATGATTCTGGCTGTAATATCTCCGGGTGGTCTTATCGAGGTATTCATAGAGAAATTCACCCAACAGGTAGGGTGGTATCCCTTTTTTTTCAGCGTGGTAGGCTACTTTGACCTTAAATTCATTAACCATTTCACCGCTGGTCCACCCGGATTTAAAAAAGTTGCCGACTTCCTGGGGGAACATGGCTGCGCGGTAAGGCAGCAAACTTCCGAAGGTTTTATAGTAAATACCCCCGAATTGATCCATGTCGCTGTCAAAGTTTTTTCCTGGAGAGGGCTTATAGAAGGCTTCCAGTTCTTTTGCCCCGGAAAACTCGGCCAGGTATTTTTTGCGAACAAAAAACCGTTCTCCTAAGGCCATGATTTCGTTAAAAAAGAGATAATAATTCTGGGCTTTACCGTTCACATAATCCACGATATTCCGGTAGTGATAGCCGGTGGTGACCTCCCCCAGTTCTTCGATCAAATCCCGGCGGAGATTCTCATCATTCCTGGCCTTTTGCAGCAGCGCTAAACCGAAACCGACACACAACGCTGTGAATTTTTGACTCTTTTCTATTTTCGGCACCGGGTAAAAATCGAGCAAGTTGGTAATAAAGGCTTTCACATGTTCAGGATCATAAATGACATTCCTGCCGAATAGATGATCCTTCCAGATGGCGGCAAAAACAATATTCAGCCTGGACAGCCCGCCGCGCAGGTAGTACCCTGAAAAAATCTCGATCTCCTTACCGCCGAAAATACCGGTTCCTCTTTTTTCCAGCACCTTACTTTTGGGGCTGCCGGAAAAATTCCAGCAAGTGTGACCGTTCCCTCCATCAAAATCGTGCAAGCGAACCAGGTTGGGATTTATAAAAAATCGCAGCTTTGGATTTTTGGCATTCAAGGCGTAAATAAATGACAAAAAAAAGTCCTTCACGTGGGGGAGCAGGTATTTGCCTTTAATTTCCTCTGTTATCTTTCTTAATTCCACCTTAGGAGCATTGCTGCGAGTCTTTTCAACGAATCGCTTCAGGTCTTTTTCTAAGGCATCTCGTGAATAAGCAATTACCCGGTTCCATATTACCTGTGGCGCGTCTTCACTTATGTCGGGCTGCGGCAGCAGCAGGAAGGTTTCCCTAATTCGCTCGCCCAGGGCGGGGTCCGTTCCTGCGTTGTATTTTACAATCTCGTCTAATAAATCCATAATTTCAATTAGTGTGGACAGGAAACAAACCTCCTGGGATTGTTGAATCTTTTTGATTAAATCCCGGTACATTTCTTTCGCCAGGTATCTATACTCTAAGTTGTTGAAGCGAAGGGATTTGTTTTCTATCCCGGACAATACGAAATTGGTAAATGACCTGTCTATGTTTTCCCTGAGCAGCTTAATCTTTAATTCATTCTTAAGATATTGCATAAGCGCATCACAGAACAGGCGGTTGTTCATGGGAAGTTTGATGAGTTCGCAGACGAGCCGGTCATAGTCAAATTTTTCGGGGGCATATTTGGCCGTGTGGGAGAGAATTTCGAGCAGCGACTGGAAAATCGCCGTAAACATGGCCCGGTCCTTTTTGTTTACCCCGCCGAAGGTTTTCATCCACTTGAATATGTTTAAAACAGTGCCGGGTTTTTTTATGGGAATTTTTTCTATAAAATCAACCAGGATATTGTATTTTTCATAATTTTTGTAAAGCGTCTTTATAACCTCTTCACTCAACAACCGCGGCCGGTTGACAAATTTTGAATATATAGACATGAATTTTTTTAGGGCACTCATTTTATTGCCGCCGCTCTTCTTTGAATTTTCTAATAATTCGACGAACAGATCGAATATTTGTGCTTTTTCATTACCTGCGGCCACCCCTGAATCTTTCTTTTTGATGGCATTCAGCCAGGCGGGAATCCCACCCGGAATTTGCACCCGGCCATTTTCCACTTTCAGGCAGTAAAGCAGGGTATAAAAACTAAAATCTCTCAACTGAGGCAGCCTGGAAGTACTGAGTTTTTCTTTCTTGCCTAAATTGATGGCCGTAAGCAGTGCCTGGATTTTTTCCGGGTTATAATCGCAAAGCAGGGCCTTCCGGGAGTTCTCCGGTAAGAAAAAGGAAAAAAGATAAAGGTAGTTTAATTTTCCGTCCTCCATGGTGGTCAGGCTTTCAAGAAATTCAAAAGGAGATTCCTTACAATTACTGCCCACTAAATCGGACCAGAACTTTTCTGCTTCCGTTCCGCCCGGCACAACCAGGCTGCCGCCCGAAACGCGCAGAGCGGGAGCTAACACAAATAGTCCCATCAATAAGCGTTTGTCCCGGTATACCCGTTTCCAGACTTCTAAGCGAGGAGATTCGACCAGGTTGTCGAAAAAGTCCGCCTCCAGGGAAGATAGCCGGTAGAGAATACCGAGTAAGAGGGACAGTCTCTCATTTTTCACCATTGTCTCGAAAAAGGATGAGACATCCAGGTTCAAGCCTGTTATTTCATTGATGTACTGCAAATCCCAGGGTATGGCAATATCGCTGTCGATTATTTTGAAGTGGAGCAATTTGGTTTTGTTTATCTGTCTGACCAGTTTATCGATATTGATCATGGCAAATTTATAATAATCGACCACACCCGCCGAATCATCCACGTACACCTGGTACCTGCCGTCCTTGTCCGGCTCCAAATACAATCCCAGAAGAGCGGTCAATTCTTCTGCCGGTTCGACCCCGGTTTTTTCGTTCAAATTGATAGTAATGGTTTTTGAATCGTCCCCATTGATCTCCCGCATAAACTGTTTAATCCGTTTATGCACCAGAATGATTTTTCGCAGTTGGTTTCTTACCCCGGTGGGAAAAAGTCTATCATCCGGGTCTTCAGTGAAAAGGCAGCGGTCATTCAGGTAATAGAGAAAATCGTCGGCAGGTAGATTGTAGAAGAACTTGGTGTAAAAGCTTATAGCGTTTACGTCACCCGGGATGGAAACGGTTTCGCCGGATAACCGTGAAATGGGCAGGACAGCCAAAAATAAAATTAGAATGATACTATGTTTAAATTTCGTTTTCATAACGTTACTCCTTCAAAAAATCAAAAATAAATCCTCATATAATCCTGATATTCTTTATACGGATAAGGGAAGAGAAAACGGATATTTTTCTATCTTTCTTTTACGATGCGGAAACCTATCCCGAAAGTAGATCTCGAATCTTTAAAACCACGGTATGTCGAACGGAGTTGAAAGGGATTACTCAAAATACTCCCGCCGCGCACCACGTGATAGGAACCGCTTGGCGGCCCTAAAGGATTTTTTTTTACGGAAACCGAATAATAGGATGAATGATACCAATCCCGGCACCACTCGGAAACATTTCCCGCCATATCAAAGACACCGTAAGGAGAAACACCGTCGGGGCAGTGTCCCACACGATGTGCTGTTCCTATTTGGTTAACGGAACCTCCGCAGCCAGAATAAGAAGCCAGGGAACAATTCGGAGGTTCGTTACCCCATGGGTAGCGGATTTGCTCCACTCCTCTCGCCGCTTTTTCCCACTGTGCTTCAGTCGGCAGTTGGATGTTCTCCCCGGTTTTTTCGGAGAGCCAGGTACAAAAGGCCCGGGCATCGTCCCAGGAAACACTGGTTGTCGGGTAATCTTCCGCGTACTTATAGGGATTGTCCGATCTTGTTATAGGGTGGATAGCAGTGCTTTCTCCGGTTTGGCCGCAGAAGATGGAATACTGGTTAAAGGTGATTTCATATTTTGAAATATAATATTCATCTAAATAAACAGAATGTACCGGTAATTCGTCCGCAGCGCCCTCCGCAAAGTTATCTCCCATCAAAAATTCACCGGCCGGGATGTGCACCCATGTGATTTCAGGTTCTCCCGGCTGGGATTTACTTTTAGAAGTAAGCAGAAGAACTGCTGCTATCCCAATGACGATGACTGCCCCAATCGCGATCAGCCAGGGAAATTTTTTTCGCTTTTTTTCTTTCTCTTTTTCTTCGACGCTTTTGCGCGGCGCATGTACCGTTTTTTCATTCATCATTTCCGAGACGGTTACCGGGTTTTCAAATTTAAAAAGAGACTCGACTGCAAAGACTTCCCGGTATACGGACAGCGATGCGCCATCTATTGTCGTTATTTGCGGAATTTGATCGATGAAAGCGTCTTCTCGCATTTTTTTCACTTCCAGGAAACATTCCCGGGCATTCTCTTCATTTCCCGACTTTTCGTAACACGCACCCAGGACAAGGAATACCTTGGCCTTTAATACCGGGTCTATATCTACTATTAACGGTAAGAGTAACCGTAGTTCTCCCAGCGCCGACTCATACGCCCCGGCCCGGTATTCTTTAAGAGCGGTATGAAGGCCCTCTTCTATGGGGAGAATGCCATTATCGTCCGAGCAGACATAGGTAGATGGGCCGTGAAAAAATAAAACGGTCAATAGAATAGCAAATACCTTCGACATAAACAACTTATGAAAATTTTTCATTTATTACTCCTTGTTTTAAATCGCGATAGGGTGTAACCGTCGTTATGTTATAAAATACGGATATGGGAAGAGAAAACGGATATTTTTCTGACTTTTACATCAATTGAGTATTATAGTAAAGCCGGCATCCGGATGCAACCCCCCAAATCCACCACCTACATTCTTTAATCCTGTATTGATGGGCAACCGCAAGGGGTTGCCCTTACCCTTGATTGAATATGATAGTTGTGATATAAAAACCTATGAAAATAGTGAATAAAAAGATAGTCTGCCGTTCGCAGTCCCCGGCGCTATTAAGACAGGAGATCAGCGGTTATTTGGGTGTGTTCACTAGTAGGGGAAGTTAAGGCAGGGCATGAAGATTCTTAAGGGTATGAGAAAAAAGAAACTCCCGGTGAAAATTTTTCTCACCTGCGTCTTTCTGGCAGCCGCCGTCTGTTACATCCATAAAACGGATCTTCGGACCGACATGAGCTTGTCTTTATCCGTTAAAGCGTCCCGCAGGGATAACTGCCGTCTTTTTATCGATAATGATAAACCCTTGAAAGAGAAGGTACAGCGGTATTTCCGGCAGGTTAGTTTCGATTTGCCCAAAAGAGACATAAAAAATATCCGCCTGATGTTAGGGGAAAAACCCGGTAAATTTGTCATCAAAGCGATAACGGTTAAATCCCCTTTTAAGCGCTTAGAGTGGTCCGGGGAGATGCTCAAGAGAATTTTCAAGTTCAGCGAGAGAAAGCCGCGGGAAAGAAACCGTATAAAAAACGGTTCTCTTCATATTCAGCTCCCCGGCGGCGGGTCTATCCTATCCTTTAAAGAAGATGTGTCTGCTGTTATAAACGATTTAAGTAGAAGGAAATCCCTTTTTTACCTGGTTGCCCTGCTGTTATCCCTGGCCTTTTTCTATTTTATTCATTTCCTGGGCCTGAAGAATCTGCGAATCTTCCTGACAAAAAAAATTGTTCTTAATATGGCGCTGATCTTTATGATGATTATCTGCTTTCCTATAATCGATGATCTTTTTAATATCACAAAAGATGTCCGGGTAAACCGACTACAGGAGAAAAGAGTCAAAGCCCGCCCACCTGGTTTCCGGTTTGATTCTTTGTTTCGCTTCTTAAAATACTACCAGCGCTATTATAATGACAATTTCGGCCTTCGCGACCTGCTGATACCTGTTAATAATTATGTCAGGGTTAAAGCCTTTGCTCTATCTCCTATTCCCAGTGTTATGGTTGGCAAGGAGGGGTGGCTGTACTTAGCAAAACAGAATGAACGAATCGATGAGATTGAATATTATCGCTCGTTAACACTCTTTTCCCTGGAAGAATTGCGGGAGTGGAAAGAAGGCCTGGAAAAGCGGAGGGACTGGCTGGCTCGCCGGGGCAGCCATTATCTCTTTGTCATAGCCGCTAACAAGAGCACCATCTATCCGGAATTTTTGCCGGATTCCATTCGCCCGGTTCGTAAACAATCCCGGTTGGATCAATTACTCGATTACTTAGAAAAAAATTCGGATATCCGGGTTCTCGATCTCAGGCCGGTTATGTTTGCTGCCAAAAAAGAGCGCCGCGTATACCGTAAGACCGATTCTCACTGGAATAGGTACGGCGCATACCTGGCTTATCGAGAGATCATGAAAGCGCTGTCGGGATTTTTTAAATATGCCCGGCCGCTGGATATTTCAAATTTTAATATCTATGTAAAGGAGAGGAGCGGTGGTGACCTGGCCATCATGTTATCGTTGCAAAATAGTATTTACCGGGATAAAGTCATCGAAGTGGATCCGAAGATACCCAGGTACGCGAAAGAGGGCGCCCCTCTCCAGAAGAAATATCCGGGAGTCAGTCAATCGGTCATCGTAAGTGACAGGGGAACGCTTCCCAATGCCATTATGATCCATGACTCCTTTGCCAACCGGTTAAAGCCCTTTCTCTCCGAGCATTTTTCCCGGGTTGTCTATCTCCGGGACTGGGGGCTGAATTTTTATGCCGATCTTATTAAAAGGGAGCAACCCGCAATCGTGATCGAGGAAATGGCCGAGCGTTTCCTGTTGAATAAAATCCTGTCACCTCCGCCGGCGGAATAATTTTTTCTTACAGGGATTCTACTAATTTTAGATTTCCGGCTTTAAGTCAATCTCCATCCCCTGGTGGACGGCAAAACATTCTAATTTTGATTTCCGGCTGCCGATGATATCCCGGCAATCCCGGACTATGCTGTCAAGGGCCGCATCGGTCCGGTCCTGGTTATGATGAAACAGGCCGAATCTTTTCACCCGGGCTTCAAAGGCTAACTGCAGGGCAACGTTATAAACCGAATGACCCCATTTTTTCTTTTGTTTATATTCTTCTCTGGTAAACTCGGCATCGTGTATCAGCAGGCCGGCGTTTGCCGAAAAAGAAAGATAATCCCGGTATTCCAGGCCCCCGGGGTGCTTATAGGTCAACTCATTATCGGTAAGAAAAACAAAGGACTGCCCCTCTTCAACAAATTTATAGCCGAATCCCCCATTGGGGTGACTCAATAATATGGGTGTTATTTCTATCGAACCGATTGAGAAAATATCACCGCACACACCGTGGTAAGATATTTCGGCTTTAAAATCATCTAAACTCACCGGGAAAAAGGGGGATGACATGGCTGTCGAGAGTATTTCTTTTACCGAATTCCCGGGTAAAGAGCAGCCGTATACATTGATATGTTTCCCTTTAAAATAAAGGGGTTTAAAAAAAGGGAAACCGAGAATATGGTCCAGGTGGGAATGGGTAAACAGGATATTCAGGGTTTGCCGGTTTTCAACTAACAATTGCTCTCCCAATTTCCTGATGCCCGAACCCGCGTCGATAATAATGATGTCATCCTCTGCACTCCTGATTTCGATGCAGGTCGTATCTCCGCCGTATTTGAGGTACTCTTCCCCGCACACGGGAATCGATCCCCTGGCGCCCCAGCACCTGATTAGCACATCCGGCCTCCTTCTATGGGAAATGTCGTTAATCCGCTCATGGTTTTTTGATTATAATAATCCTATCTTTTTTTGCTTTTTGTATATATCATAATAACCAACCGGAAAGCGAATGTCAACTAACATTTGTTTTTTTTCTTTAATTTCAGGGCTGGGCCTTGATGTACAGCGCGGAATATGGTATTAATAAAAATGAAAAACACGCCGAAAAAAATCCTTTTATTCGTATTTCTGCTTAGCCTGTGTTTCGCCCAATATGGGGGAGACGTCGAATTTCCGCTGGTGCAATCCATCAGTTTTTTTCCTTTTTTTGAGAATAATCTATTAGAGAAGAACGGCTGTTCCCTATCCTTAGACATGTACTATTCCAATATATTTATGTTTGACAGCAGGAAAACCACTGTCAACGATATGGAAGTGTTCAGCAATATACTGGCCTTCAGATACGGGCTTTTCGATTTTTTGTCCCTGGAATTGTATTACCGGTTTTCAATCATTCACGGGGGCAGCTTAGATAGATTTGTGATAAAATTCCATGACGTTTTCGACCTGCCGGTGGCCTATCGAGATGAATACCCGGTGAACAAAGTAAATTATGAATTTAAAGACTATTATGCTTATCATGAGCGGACCGGGGTGCCTGCTTCCATCATGTTCGCAGCCGCGCCGACGCTCTACCGGTCGGAACGGGCTCACATTTTAGGAAGGGTCGGCCTGGGATTACCCCTCTTAACAAAGCCCGGTTTTACCGGCGATAAACCCTTTTTATGCGCGGGAGTCGCTCTTTTTTATAAACTCGGCGGCTTCACTGTCAATTTATCAGGGTACCTATCCTTTTATAAAGCGCCCGAATGGTTGAAGGATGAGGCCCTTCGCTATAACATCTTTACCTATGAAATCGAAGCGGAATTCAAAGGATTTTTCAGCGGTTTTCGCTACCGGAGTTCACCTTTTAAAGAGGGAGATCTGTCGCATCGAGCCGCCCAGCTTATCATCGGGTACAAGTTCGGAAAACGTTTCGAATTCGCGATTATCGAGGACTTTTCTCCCTATGATACCACACCTGACCTGACTTTTAACTTCAGGATAAACCTTTTAAAAAAATAATCTTTAACCGATCTCTAACCAGGAGAACCAGATGGGATGGTTTGTTTTATACCATTTGAGAATGTGCATGAGTTTCCCCAGGTGTTCGGTAGATATCACCTCCGGGGGGATGCGGTCAAAATGGATGCGGATGTGGTCGTCACCGAAAAAGCCCAGGGCTTCCGAGCAAAGGGTCTGCAATTCATTCCTGATCCGGCCCGAATCGGATATTTTTACCGGGCGTGACATGAAATCTTCACCGGCCATGAACCGGTTCAAGAGGGGTTTGAATATAGGTTTGCTTTCGTGGAGGAGGTTCATGAAACGAAGGGTGAAGGTGATACGTTTTTCACCGCGGGGCGTGGCTAATCTTACCGTAACGTTGTAGGTGTTGGGTTTCACTTCCTCCACACCGGGAGCGCCTGAATAGGGGTCCGGTTTCATAAAACCGGAAACGGCTAAGACGTCCCACTCCTTTTCCGGGAAAAAATCATCCGCCCCGATGGAGCGTTTGTTTACCGGTATTCCCGCGTCCTTTCCCTCGTGGATCATTTCGCGATAAGATTGAAGCGTCTCATCATCCACCTTGTGTTCCATCAATTCCTCTAAGCGGCTGCGAAGATCGGCTGAATCCGGGTCGAGACCCATTACATCCTGTTCCCGTTCGTAGGATAGTTTGAATTTAGAGGTAAAAACCGACAAAAAAGCTTCCAGGTTCAGCATGGGGGCCAGGCTGGCTGCCTGCATGGCCTCTGCCGATGCAGCATATCCGTCACACAGGAAGAGGTGGGTGTTACCGGAATCGTCCCGGTAGGCGCCCATATTATAAGTCGGCGCATAGGTCCCGGATTCCGTGAACACTTTCATGCCGGAGGGCAGTGTCCAGCCGTCGTCTATCAGGTGCACTCCCAACTCCTGCCACTCCTCCCAGAGTTTGCCGACGCGGTGGATTCGACTCTTACCCCGCAGCGTCCAGACATGGATATTTTCCCTGCGTATGCCCGGGTAGGTCATTTCAATGGCTTCGAGAACCAATTTCCGCGGCGTGCGAAAACTGATCAGGATTGACTGCCTGATCGCCTTATCGACAACCTCGGCCGGTAGAAACAGGTTGCCGATGTAGCCTTCATAGGGCTTGCTGATTTTAAGCGGCTGGTCGAAAAGATGAAGCACGGTCATGGGGCCGGTATCACGTCCCTTGGCGAAACGGGAAGTATTTTCTAAAGTATCGATGGCCGCGCCCCAGATGGTAACCCGGGATTCTTTAATTTCACGGGAAAAGTGCTTCCAGCTGTAGTTTTTATCATTGACTAACCGCTGCACCATTTTATCTAATTTTTTAGCAATTTCGGGTCGCGCGTAGATTCGGCCGAAACCCAATTGCGGATTGGATCCCATTTCCGGGGTCTCTCCTGCTTTGGGCATCAATCCTTCACCTAAGCACACCATAATCGCATGGTTTTCAGGAAGCTGGCGGGAAAGGTACCACAAACTTTCGCTCATGGCATAGGCGGAGATGGCATCGGCGTCCTTCTTGGCCTGGTTAAATCCCTCTTTTTCTAAACCGGCGCCTTCGCCAAAACGTCCGAATAATTGGGTGCCGAGAGCGGTTACGGCGCCGGTCATAGCGAATAGGCGTTCCATTCTACCGTCAAGAAAGGATAAATCCTTCGTAAGTTCTTTTACCGCTTCCCCCCGGGGCCATTCGATTTCCACATCTTCGAGCCACAGGTGGAAACGGCCTAAAATAGCACGGGTATCGAATGCCCATTGGGCAATGATATCTTTCTTTTCCCGGCGTTCGTCACTCATGGGGCCTCCTTTTTCAAACCTTTCAAGTTTTGCACGATTTGTTATGATTCACATTAAAATATTATTGTCGAAAAAAAACGAATAAATGTCAAGGGGAAATAAGATTTTTTTAACTTTCGACCAAAGGATCCTGGGCAGGGAGATTTAGATAATGCAGGCTTCAACGGCTTTTAAGACAGCCTGGGTCCTGGACTTGACGTCCATCTTCTTAAAGATGTGATTGATATGGGCTTTCACGGTCTTTTCACTGATGTATAATTTATCACTGATTTCGAGGTTGGATAAACCGGAGGCCATGGCCTGCAGTATTTCAATTTCTCTCCGGGATAGTTTATAAAAGTTTTCAGGTTCTTTGTACTTCCTATCCGACGATTTCCGGATCAGCTTGGCCAGCAAACTATGAGTCAATTTCCGGCTGACCCACATCTCACCGCTTACAATCACCGCGAAGGCCTTTTTCATATTCTCTCTGAAAATATTCTTCGGTAAGAATCCTTTAACGCCTAACATTAACAATTCCATTTTTTCTTCATCGGAAAACTGGCTGTTAATCATTACCAGCTTGGCATTGGGGAAAAATAGCTGAAGATTACTAAACATTTTTTGCGGATTTCGCAGACGTTTCTGGTTGCAAGTCATGCAGATCAACACTAAAGCCGCCTGGTTATTAAAATCGGCACTCTTGATATAATCCAGAGAGGAATAGGTGTGCAGAAGTTTGTAAGCCGGTTCCTCGCGGCAAAAATTATCGAATCCTTCTTTTATCATCATGTGATGACAGACCAGGATGATATTTCTGCGTGAGCCGGGAATACCGGTTTTTTCCGCAATTTCATTCTGACGGGTCTCGAAGGCATTTTCAATCTTCTCGAGAATATCGGCCTGGTCCTGGTTTTTGGATACATAATCGAACATTCCCATTTTTATGGCATCGATGGCTGTTTCAAAAGTGGGATAACCGGTGATAATGATGACTTTAAGTAGAGCATCTATTTTCTTAAGATCTCTGCTGACCCGCAGGCCATCCTCATCCTTCATCCGTAAATCGATCAGGCAAACGGCAATCGAATATTCTCCCAGGACCTCCACCGCTTCTTTTTTTGTCTTGGCGGTGTAAATCGTATAACCTATTTCTTCTAACCATAATCTAAATGAATCCAACACCTCCTGTTCATCATCGACTAATAGTATTGACTTGGTCTTTATCATTGCTCCGACCTCCTTTCAGTTCTTTGGGGATTTTTATAATAAAATGGGTGCCCCGTTGATAATTGTCGTTCAGGGTTATCGTACCACCGTGGTTGGTAAAAATATTGTGAGATATGCGTAATCCCAATCCTGTGCCACTGCCGGGTTTGCCCGGCTGCAAGGGTAGAAATATCCCCGCTTTGAAAGCGTCGGGGATGCCCGGGCCGTTGTCGATAAAATCTACCCGGTAGTCCCGGTTAACACGGGATATTTCGATTGTTATTTGTCCCTTACCGGGCATTGCCTCCACGGCGTTCAGGATTAAATTCATAAATGCCTGCCGCAGGGAGCCGGGATTGCATAAAACAGGAAAAGACAAATCCTGTTGTTTGAAAATAATTTCGGTATTTTGTGTCTGTTTTTGCCCTTTGACGATGTTAATGGCGCCATTCATGATGGCGGCGATGTTCGATTGTTCCGGTTCCTCGATATCCCGGAGGACAAAAGCATCCATATCCAGGGAAAGATTTTTAAATTTTTTTATCTCTCTCTCAAGCAGCAGCGCGGCATCGGTTACCCGTTTGTTGTCCCCGGGTAGATAGCGTTTGATTAATTGGAAGGAATTGGAAATTATGAATAGGACGTTGTTCAATTTGTGGGAAATATTGGCGGCGACTTTCTCCGAAAACAGCAATTTTTCGTTCAGCACTAACATGCGTTCCGCTTCCTCGCTGCCTATATTTTCTTCATTTATTTGCCGTAGAGAGGCCCCGGCCCTGTGAATTAGCGGACCAGCGGTTTTCATATAGACGATATAACCGGTCAGGAGGAAGCCGGCAGTCAGCAGCAGAAAGAATAAAAGGGCGGCCTCCCCGGTAATCTTATAGGTAAAATCCCGGGATTCCGGCGGGGTTGGAAAGATGAAGTGGAATAAAAGAAGATAGAGGAGTGAAAAGAACATACAGGTCATCACCATATATACTAAGATTTTTTTCTTTAGTTCCATAAAGCTATATACTAATATATTATCGTTATAAATACAACCTTTAGAAAAAAATGTTGAATTTCAGAAAAAATAGGACTTATTAGTTGCCAGGTAACTTCACCATCACGATTACCACCCAACGTCACTCACGCCGCTGCCGCCAATATGGGCTGCAATTCCGCCCGGGTTTTTATTTACCGGGGAAAGGATTCCTATTTCGCGAGGTTGTAAACCCTTTATTATCAATGATTTGCCAGGATATCAAAGCAGGCAGGTTGTAAAAAAGGTTGTATAAGCGAATTTGAAAAATAAAACTTTAGTTTTATTTTTTTTATTTTTAAATAGTACCAAAAATAGACCTTTTGTCCAATTGATTTTGAAAAAAAACAGGTTATTATATAGATAGTTATAAAGTAAGAATAACTGGTATTTTTTATAAGATAGAGAATAAAGCCCGGAAGGTCCCTCCCCCCTCCCTTCCGGGCTTTTTTTTATGGCGGGTTTTTTTGATGGACTTATCCCCTTTTGATAATTCGTGACGCGACTGCTTTCGGTGATATAAAATTCTTTATTATTATGCAACTATTTCATGCCGGTATGCGTCTGTAATAAAAGATGCTAAAAAAATAGCACCAAGTATTGACAAATGAGAAAAGCGGTGCTAAAATTTTAGCATGCTAAAAATTTAGCATAAGGAGTAAAACAGCATGAAAGGTCAAAAGAACCTGAGTCGCAGGGAACGCCAGATCATGGACATTATCTATGAACTGAATGAGGCCACGGCTGCCCGGGTGTTGGAACTCCTTCCCTCCCCACCGAGTTATTCAACGGTGCGGGCACTGCTCCGGGTGTTGGAGGAGAAGGGGCACCTCACCCATAAACAGGACGGCCCCAGGTACGTATTTTCTCCCACATTGCCCCGCGAGGAGGCCAGGGAAAACGCCTTAAAACACCTATTAAAAACCTTTTTCGATAATTCTACCGAAAAAGCCGTGGCCGCGCTGCTTGACATCTCGGAAGAAAAATGCTCGGAAGAAGATTATAATCGCCTGACCGGGCTCATTAATAAAGCCCGCCGGGAGGGAAGATAACCATGGAAATCTTGTCCCAATTCAGAGGAATTGAGATTTTTTCCGAGTTTTTGTTGAAAAGCTCGTTAATTCTGGCGATAACTCTCTTTTTTTCATTCCTATTCCGCGAAAAATCCGCCTCCTTCAGGCATTTATTGCTGAGTATATCCCTTATAGCTCTCCTATTACTGCCATTCCTCAGCGCTTTTGCTCCCGGGTGGCAATCGGGTTTTCTCCCTACGCAGGATTTCGAGACCCACAGGAAATCTCTCAACCCGGAAGAAAGAGGAAATATTTCACCAGGTATTTCACTATATGCAGAGAACGAAAAAAACTCCCCCTTTCTCTTGTTCTTGCAGGATTCATACCCTGATTTCCTGGTTGCACTCTGGTCCTTCGGGTTGATTCTTTTGCTTCTGAAATTGGCCTTCGGGCTCTACGGCACATTCAAGATTACCAGCCGGGGAATCACAATCACCGGCTACCCCTGGAAAGAACTTTTCCTGCTGTTCCTGAATAAAACGCCCTTAAAACGGAAGATTAGACTGCTCAAGAATGAACGGGTCATTATCCCCATGACCTGGGGAGTCAGGAAACCGGTTATTATGCTGCCTGCCGAATCGGCAAGCTGGTCAATCGAGCAATGCTCTTCCGTATTATTCCACGAGTTGTCTCATATAAAACGAAGGGATTATTTAGTGAGACTGGTGGCTAAAGTCTCCTGCGCCCTGTACTGGTTCAATCCCTTATGCTGGATCGTATTTCGCCAATTAAAAAAGGAACAGGAAAAAGCCTGCGATGAGATGGTCTTAAAAGCCGGCATTAAACCATCGATTTACGCATCCTGCCTGCTCCACATGAAAAAATCCATAGAAAAAGCGAGGGGGCATT
>JAGLQA010000185.1 GCA_023137075.1 Candidatus Aminicenantota bacterium | reverse complement strand
CCCATGAAGGCTAAGGAGAGGAGGCCGGCTGTTACCAGGGCAATGGGTGCGCCTTTCATGGCTTCGGGGATGTCATAGAGGTCCAGTTTTTCCCGGATACCGGCAAAAACGATTAATGCCAGCCCAAAACCCAGTGCCGTGGCCGCGGCAAATACCACACTCCGGGCCAGGTCATAATCTCTCCGGAATACCAATAGGGCAACGCCCATGATGGCACAATTGGTGGTTATCAAAGGTAAGTAAACACCGAGCGCCTGGTAGAGGGGAGGGCTGACTTTTTTCATGATGAGTTCCACCATCTGAACCAGGGAGGCAATTATCATGATAAAAAACACGGTTTGCATGAACTCGATTTTCAGGGGCGTGAGCAGCAGGGCCTGGATCAGGTAGGTTATCAGGGTGGCCAGGGTCATGACAAAAAGAACAGCGGTGCTCATGCCGACGGCGGTGGAAATCCTGGTACTAACGCCGAGAAAGGGACAGATGCCTAAAAACTGGCTCAGGACGATATTATTAACAAAAATCGCACCGATAATGATGATGAAGTATTCCATTTATTCACCTCCCTGGATTTTTTTCTTCGTGAGTTTGTTGACAAAGGCGATCAGGAAACCGAGGGCGATAAAAGCGCCGGGCTGCAGGATGAAGAGGAGTATGGTTGTAGCATCTTCGGAAACAAATTTCCAGTTGAATAGCGAGCCTGCGCCTAAAATCTCCCTGACACTGCCCAACAGGGTCAGGGCAAAGGTAAATCCAAGGCCCATCACAAAACCGTCTACTAAGGATGCGAGGAACGAATTTTTGGAGGCAAAGGCTTCGGCCCGGCCTAAGATTACACAATTTACGACGATGAGGGGGATAAAGATACCCAATTCTTCATGCAGGTCCGGGGTGTAAGCGGCCATGATTAGATCGATAATAGTGACGAAACTGGCTATAATCACGATAAAAACGGGAATGCGGACTTTGTCGGGTATCAGGTTCTTGATTAACGATATCACCATGTTGGAACCGAGCAGCACGGCGGTAGAGGCCAGGCCCATTCCCAGGCCATTCATGGCCGAACCGGTGACTGCCAGGGTAGGGCACATACCTAAGAGCAGCACGAATACGGCGTTCTCTTTAATCAATCCACGATGCAGTTCCTTCAGCAAGTTCATCTCTTACCTCCTGAGAGAGCCCGGTACGCCTTGCTAACGGCGTCGCAAAAGGCCCTGGAACTGATGGTGGCAGCGGTTATGGCATCCACATCGCCGCCATCTTTTTTGACTTTAAGCGTAAAGGAAGCGGGGTCCTTGCCGGCAAATTGGTTCCTGAATTTGGGTTCTTTAATCTTGGTGCCAAGCCCCGGTGTTTCCCGCTGTTTCAAAACCGATATGTTATGCACCTTATTTCCCTCGTCGAACCCGACCATGAGCCAGATGCGTTCGCTGAATCCCTTGTCCGAGTAGGTTTTGATTGCCGTGCCCACCGGTTGGCCCCCCTTTTTTGCCGGGTAGAATTCCATTTCGGCAAAGTTTTCGACACTGTATTTCTCTATGCTGGGATCATTGTTAAATTCCGGCAGGACTTCTTTCAGGGCTTCGAGGGTTCGTTTTACTTCCACCATTTGCCGGGCTTTCAGGGTGCTGATGTTGGTGAGGCTTAAGGCTAAGGCCGAGGTGAGGGCGACTACGGTCAAGACAATGACCATATTGGGGAAAGTAGATGCCAATTTTTTTTTACTTGCCATTGTCCACCTCCTTGCCGAAACGTTTGGGCTTGAAATATTTATCGATCAGGGGCACGAAGGCGTTCATTACGAGGATGGAATAGGAACAGCCTTCCGGGTAGGAGCCGAATAAACGAATGGCCCCACAGAGGATGCCGCCGCTGATGGCGAATATTACCTGGCCCTTGATCGACATGGGACAGGTGACCATATCCGTGGCCATAAACCAGGCGCCTAACATGGCGCCGCCGGCCAGGATATGGAACAGGGGGTCGGCATATTTCACCGGGTTGAAAAGCCAGAACAGGCCTGTGAATCCGGCCAGGGAGAGCAGGTAAAAGAGGGGGATATGAAAGCTGATAATCTTCCGGCTGAGCAGGTAGATGCCGCCGGCCAGGATGGCAAAGGCCGAAACTTCCCCGATACATCCGCCCATATTTCCGATGAACATGTCGAAATAAGAGGGCATTTTGTCCGCCAGATCGGCAATGGGAGTGCCGTCACGAACGCCCTCTTTAAGTATACCTAAGGGAGTGGCGGAGGTCAGGGCATCGGCCCCGGATTCCCATATTTTCCGCAGCGGCGCCGGCCAGGTGTTCATCTGCACCGGGAAACTGGCCAGCATAAATGCCCGGCCGACCAGGGCCGGGTTAAAGGGATTTTTGCCAAGGCCGCCGAAGGCCATTTTGGCGACGCCAATCGCGGCCGCAGATCCGATCAACAGTTGCCACCAGGGGATGCTCGAGGGAACATTAAAGGCCAGGAGTAGGCCGGTGACAGCCGCGCTGCCGTCAAAGGCGGTTACCTTTGTTTTAAGGACGAATTTCTGGATGAGATATTCCAGCGCGATGCAGAATAGCATTCCCAGCACCACCACCCTCAGGGCATGGATGCCGTAGAAGTAAACCGAAGCAGTTAAGGCGGGTATGAGTGCGATAACCACGCTCCACATGATTTTTTCGACACTTAAGTTACCTTTTTCGTGGGGGGAGAGGGAAATGGTTAATTCTCTGCTCATGACTACCTCCTATCCCGCATGATTCGCATTACATTGGTTTTGCCGTAGCGGATATAGTCAAGCAGGAACCGGTTCGACGGACAGGTAAAGCTGCAGGAACCGCATTCCATGCAGTCCACGATGTCTTCTGTTTCACAGGCCTCGAAATTTCTTCTTTCCGCCAGTTTTTCTAAAAGATAGGGTTCCAGCCCCATGGGACATACGGAGATACACTTAGCGCAGCGGATGCAATTTTTCGTTTCCTTTCGCCGGGCTTCGCGCTCATCCAGCAGTAAAAAGCCGGACGTTCCTTTGCTGATGGGAATTTCCAGGTTATTCACCGCTTTCCCCATCATGGGGCCGCCGCAAATAATCCTGGC
Source organism: Candidatus Aminicenantota bacterium (assembly GCA_023137075.1). GTDB lineage: Bacteria > Acidobacteriota > Aminicenantia > UBA2199 > UBA2199 > JAGLQA01. The sequence goes on along the minus strand of JAGLQA010000185.1, from coordinate 8,740 downwards.
CGTGCCCGGTGGGAGTTCCTCCTGCAGGGCTTCTAAAAGTATGGAAGCCGGTGAACCCATCCTGACTTTAAAATTACCGGTTTTTTTAAGGGACTTCCCCGTCATGGTGACCACCCGTTCGATCAGGGGCTTGTTTTTCTGGACCGCTTCGTATACAGCCAGGGCAGTGCCGATATTATTGATGATACAGCTCACATCAAGGGGAAGTTTCCCACTCGGTATTTCGCGGTTTAGCAGCGCTTTTATCAGTTGCTTTTCCGCTCCCTGGGGATATTTTACTTTGAGAGGAACAATCTCAAGGCCGGGGATGGCTCGCGCTTTGCCGCTTAACAACTCGATGGCATCGGCTTTGTTCGCTTCGATACCGATGATGGCCCGGTCGACGCGTCCCGCTTTCATCATAACCCTGATACCGCTGAGGATTTCATCGCTTTTTTCCAGCATGACGCGATGATCGGCGGTGAGATAGGGTTCGCATTCCACGCCGTTGATAACCAGGGTATCCGCTTTTGCCGCGTCCCCGGGAAGGGGCAGGTACTTCACATGGGAGGGAAAGGCGGCGCCGCCTAAGCCCACGATGCCCATCTCCTTTATTTTATCTATTATTTCTTCGGGAGCGAGGGTTATGTCGTTATTCAATTCTTCGGAACGGTCTATGCTGTCCTCCCATTCATCGCCTTCCCTTTGAATAACGATCGCCTCTTTCCGGTAACCGCTGACGTCGATAACATTGTCTATCTTGAGGACCGTTCCCGAAACCGATGAGTGAATGTTGGCAGAGATAAACGCTTCACCCCCGGCAATAAGGGCACCGACTTTGACCCGGTCGCCTTTTTTGACAACCGGTACGGCAGGCTGGCCGAGATGTTGGGATAACAACAAACGAACCTGCTTTGGCGGCGGCAGGGTTTTAATGGGAAGGGCAGCCGATATCTTATTTTCCGGGGGATGGACGCCCCCGATTTTAAAGGTGTTCAGCTTCACGTTTCCACCCCTTTTTGGGCCGCTTCGCCCGTTTCTTTTTTTGATTGTTCAAGGTTCCCGGGGGAGGCTTTGGCTTTCTTTACTGCCGGTTGAAAGGTTGCCAGGATAGCGCCGGTGGGACATACGGGGATGCACAAACCGCAGGCTATACATTTTTGAGGATCGATATAGGCCAGGTTTTTTTCAAGCCCTATGGCCCGGATTTTTTCCGGGCAGGCTTTAGCGCATTTACCGCAGCCGATGCAGGCGACTTTGCAGTTTTTCATGGCAACGCCGCCTTTCTCTAAGTTCATACAACCGACCCAAACCCGTCTTTCCTTCCTCCCCTTAGGCCTTATCTCGATAATGTTCCGCGGGCAAGCTTTAACGCAGACACCACAGCTAACGCACTTTTTCGCATCTACCACCGGGAGTCTCGTCTCAGTATCGATACGGATGGCGTCAAACTCACAAACAGCGACACAATCCCCTAAACCTAAGCAGCCGAAGGCACAGCCGTGTTCACCGCAGAAAAGGGCATGAGAGACGTAACATTTGGCCGGTCCGTCAAAGCTGAGTTTCGGGGGCGCTTTTTCCCGGCTGCCGTTACAGCGTACCACTGCGACGGTCGGGTCGGATTCGGCCACTTCGACACCCAAAAAAACACCCACTTCCGTCATTGTGTCGCTGCCGCCCACGGGGCACATCAGCCCCGATATGTTTCCTTTATCCGCGGCTTCGACTAAGGCTTCGGCAAAACCACGGCATCCGGGAAAACCACAGCCGCCGCAGTTTACACCGGGGAGGAAATCTGCGGCGTCGTCGATGCGAGGGTCTTCCTCGACCTTGAATTTTTTTGCCACGAGAAAAAGAATCATCGCGGCTCCGGCGGCTGCTGCTCCCAGCGTAAGGATTGGAAATATAATTACCGGGTTCACGGCTCACCTCACTTGCTTTTCTTTAGATATAAACTTAAAAAAAAGCAAAACATTACGGGTAGTACGGTAGGGATTACTAAAAATCCGGAACCGTTTTGTACATTCCTGGTTTCCATCGTTTTTTATATCATAAATAACTGAATTTTTCAAATCCGCAAATTTCCCCCAAAAATAATTCATCTCAACGGGATTCCGCCCTGAATATAAAACTTTTTTCGATAACCCTTCCGAATAGATGGAGTAGTAAATAGTAGGGGAGCAGGCTGCCGATAGCGAAAAGGGCGGCCACTATTTCACTGCTGCCCGCTGTTAGGCATACAAAGAGAACCAGGCCCATCAAGAGAAAGGGTAAAAAGAAGGAATAAAAAACGGCGGTGAGCCCTAATTTTTCTTCCATAAACACCGTTACCTCATCTCCGATTTGAAAGTTCCGGTCTGATAATGTTTCGATATATTTTTCGGCCATACCGGCGGCTGAGCAGACTGTCCTGGCCCGGCAGTCCCGGCAGGCGGACCGGGAGGTAATTTTGACTAAGAATTTTCCCTTTCCTATTTTTACCACTTTGCCGTCATGCTTTATTTCGGAATTATTACCCATCGGTTTTTATTTTATCGAGGAATAATATTTCATAAACTGGGTTCGCTCGTAAAGGATCGGGTTTTTTATGTTTTCCTGGGCCAGTTTCCCGTTAAAATCCTTTATGGTTTTATATTTGTGATCGCTCATCCAGGCTTCTATTTCATTTATCATTGCCCCGATTTGCCGTGGGCCTTTTTTATATATTGCCGACACAACCTGTGCCGCTTTCGCGCCTGCCAGCAGGCACTTCACGATGCCGTACCCGTCGTGGATCCCGGTGGCCGCGCAAAGGTCGCATTTTACTTCTTTAGACATCATGCCCACCCAGCGCAGGGGGGTGGATATTTCCTCGGGTACGGAAAAGACATTGCCGGTGGTAATCTCTTCCTTTTCGAGATCGATGTCCGGCCGTAAGAACCGGTTGAATAACACAATACCGGAAATCCCCCTCAAAGAAAGATTAAAAATCCGGTTGGCCAGGCTGGAAAAATAGAACCCTATTTTTACCGCCAGGGGAATCGTGACCTGTTGTTTAACTTCATCGATGATTTCCGAATAGATTTTTTCGATTTCTTCACCCTTTTGCTTAGAATTGCCGGTTAATATGAATATATTTAATTCCAGGCCGTCGGCCCCCGATCGCTCGATGGTTTTGGCAAAGGATGCCCATTGGGACGTGGAGGTGGCGCAATTTATACTGGCAATGACCGGAATCGACACCTCTTTTTTGGCCTTTTCGATGAGTTTCAGGTAGTTATGCAGGTTGTGCTGCCTGGTGTAATAGTTGATATAATCCGCTTCCGCGCTGTGCAGCGGGTGTGCTGAACTTAAGGAATCGCTTTCCATCATTATCTGTTCTTCGAAGATGGATTTTAACACAACCGCGGCAGCGCCGTGGGATTCCATTTTTTTTATTTCGCCGACGGAATTTGTCAGGCCGCAGCTCCCGATAATAACCGGGTTTTTTAAGGCTAACCCCATGTACGTGGTTGTTAAATCAGCCATGGTAACCTCCAGGGAAAAATATGGGATGATATTTATTATAACACGAAACCCTTTACCCTGGCAATGTGATGGTTTTTACTACTTAACAAATGTGTTGGACGGGAATATCAAAATGTGATAAAATTCACTATGAAAAAAAATAAAATTCTACTTCCTTTCATATTTTTGTCCGGGTTGTTTCTGTGCGCTTCACCGCTCTTCAGTTACGTGGGACCAGGCGCCGGGTTTGCTTTTGCCGGTTCCTTCCTCTTCGTCTTTGTTGCTTTTTTCCTCGCTCTCTTCTACTTTATAACCTTTCCCATACGCGCTTTGATCAATTTTATCAAACGGTTCAAAACCTTGAAAAACGCGAAATATAAACGGGTGGTGGTCATCGGCTTCGACGGCATGGACTACAACCTTATGAATAAGTTCACGAAAGAGGGAAAATCCTTCCCCAATTTCGAGAAGCTGGCAAAAGAGGGTGCCTTTACCCCCTTGTTGAGCACCGAACCACCCATATCACCCGTGGCCTGGTCCACCTTTTCTACCGGTGTAAACCCGGGGAAACATAATATTTTTGATTTTTTAGCCACGGACCGCAGCACCTATATGCCAAAAATGTCCGGTTCGGAAATCATACCGCCTAAAAAGGTATTAAAAATCGGGAAGTACGACATCCCCATTTCCAAACCGAAAATCGAACTGATGAGGAAAAGCAAAAGCTTCTGGAAGATTATCGGCAAAAAGGGCATATTCTCGGCGGTGCTGCGAATTCCCTACTCCTTCCCCCCGGAAAAATTTTACGGATTGATGCTTTCCGGTTTGGGCACCCCCGATCTTCGGGGATCCCAGGGCAGCTTCAGTTTCTACACCGATGCTAAGCCGGAAGATTCGGAAGTGGCCGACGGCATTCGCGAAAAATTGGAAAAAGTCGAAAATAGCGCCTATAACGGCGTGATAAAGGGACCCGGCAACCCCTTTGTCAAGGGGAATCCGCCCCTGCAGTTGAATTTCAAATTAACCGTGGATAAAGACAAAAAAACCGCCGAAATGGCAATCGAGAAAAAGACCTATCATCTGGAACAGGGGCAAACCCATCCCTGGATAAAGCTGGAATTTAAGGCCGGTTTTATCAAAATATCCGGGATTGCCCAATTGGTACTCGAAGATACCGGGCCGGTCAAACTCTATATTTCCCCCATTAACATCGATCCGGAAAAACCCTCAATGCCAATCACCCACCCGAGAATTTTATCGGTTTATCTTTCCAAATTATTGGGCCCTTACGCCACGTTGGGAATGGCCGAAGATACCTGGGCCCTCAACGAGAGAGTGCTCTCCGAAGAGGGTTTTTTACGGCAGGTATACGATTACCAGGCAGAGCGGGAAAAAATGTTCTTCGACACCTTCAAAAAATTTAAGAAAGGGTTGATGGTGCAGGTTTTTGAAACCACCGACCGGGTTCAGCACATGTTCTGGAGGTACTTCAAGGATTCGGGTTCCCCGGCCGACACTCCCTCCGAAAAAGAGAGCGTCGTCAATGCGGTTTACGAATCCTACAAAGCGATGGATGATTTTCTTGAAAAACTATTTAAAAAAATGAGAGACGGTGACCTGCTGATCATTGTGTCGGATCATGGATTCAGCGCGGTGAACCGGGATTTCCACCTGAACTCCTGGCTGCACAAGGAGGGATTCTTAGTATTAAAGGGTGGTAAAAAAATCAGCGATAAATGGTATGCCGATGTGGATTGGTCAAAATCTAAAGCCTATGGCCAGGGCTTGCACGGTATATTCTTGAATATGAAAGACAGGGAAAAATTCGGTGTTGTCGGGAAAGGAGAGGAAGCGGAAAAGATAAAGGATGAGATCAAGCGGAAACTGCTGAAACTGAAAGATGAAAAGACCGGTCAACCGGTTGCAAAAGCCGTTTACAAAAGGGAAGAACTCTATAAAGGCCCCTATGTACGGAATGCCCCGGACGTGGTTATCGGTTACAATTTGGGTTACCGGGTCTCTCCCGAATCGGCCGTAAACTACGTGCGCGATAAGATCGTGACGGATAACACGCGCATGTGGAGCGGCGACCATTCGTTCACCAGGGAAGTCATACCGGGGATATTTTTATGCAACCGGAAGATTAACTCTAAAAATCCCACCCTGGCTGATATTTCACCGACTATTTTGGAGGCCTTCGGTATCAAACCGCCGGCTTTTATCGACGGTAAGGATTTACAGGTAAGCGCCAAAGTAAGAAAATAAAAAGGAATTAAAATGAAAAGAAGAGAGTTTATTAAACATACAGGTCTCCTGGTGACCTTTCCGGCCCTGTTTGCCCGGCAGGCAAGGGCGGATGTAAAATCGGAAAAAGTATTGGTCTTAGGATTCGACGGCATGGATCCCGGCATCGTAAGATCGATGATCAAACGGGGCGAACTCCCCAATATTCGCCGGTTCATGCACGGCGGCACATTAACCGAAATGTTGTCTACCGCCCCCCCGGAAAGCCCCTGTGCCTGGGCCAGTTTTTCCACCGGGAAAGATCCCGCCGGCCATGGGGTTTTCGGATTTGTCACCCGTGATCCGAAAAACTATCTCCCGGTCGACAACTCGGCACCCATTCGCACAGCGGGTAAAAGCTGGGAGATCGGTGGCTGGAATATCCCCATTACCGGTGGCTCAAGCCATCCCAATAGGGAGGGTACTCCTTTCTGGGATTATATTATGGACCGGAAGATCGAATCCACGGTATTCAAGATGCCTGCCAATTATCCCCCTTCGGAGATGAAGCACGGCCGGGCCATCTCGGGAATGGGCACCCCGGATATTACCGGCGCCCAGGGAATCTATACCCTTTATACCAGCGATGAAAATGAAGCCATGCGAGACGGCGGTAGTAAGGGACGTTTTAATTATGCCTTTTTCGACGAGAACGAAATGATGGAAGGCGAAATCCAGGGGCCTAACAACCTGAAAACCGAGCCGGAAGCGACTTATGTTCCCTTTAAAGTGTACCGGGACAACCGGAACCACACCATCCGCATCGATATCCAGGGGAAGCAGATCCTGCTGCAGGAGGGCCGGTTAAGCGACTGGGTCAAGATAAAATTCGAGATGATCCCGCTGCTTAACAGTGTGTCGGCTATCGTGAAATTCTACCTGCTGGATCATCAAAACGACCGGTTCAGGTTGTACATTTCCCCGCCCAACATTGCACCTTCCGACCCCGGCCAGGTTATCAGCAGCCCTGAGAGTTACAGCAAAGAACTGGCAGACAGGCTGGGACCTTTTTATACCTTAGGACTGCCTTCGGATTTTAATGTGATCAAACAAGAAACCTTCAGTATGGAGAACTATATCGTTCACCTGCGTGCCGTTTTTGAAGAGAACAAGAAGGCCTTCGCTTTCGAGTTCGAACGTTTCCTGCATACGAAGCGTGCCATGATGTTCTATTATTTTGCGGCTATCGATTTGGGGTCCCATTTTTTCTGGGCCCTAAGAGACCCCAATCATCCCTACCACCACCCGGACGAAGCCAAAAAATTCGGAGACCAGATTGAGCACTATTACCGTGAATTTGACAAGATCGTGGGCAAAGTAGTAAAAAAATTACCGAAGGATGTGCCCTTAATCATCCTGTCGGACCACGGTTTTGCCCCGCTCAGACGCCAGATCAATCTCAATTCCCTCCTCTACAAAAACGGATTTTTAAAGTTTTCCGGTGAACCCGATTATGAAGATTCCTTTACTTTGCTTAACCAGGCAAATTGGGATGAGACACAGGCTTATGCCATGGGATTGAACGGCATCTTTATCAATCAACGGGGCAGAGAGGGCAACGGTATTGTTAACGCCGGCGACAAAAAGAAGGTCATGGGAGAGATAAAAAAGATGCTGCTCTCTTTCCAGGATCCCAAAACCGGCGAAAACCCGGTCGGCAAAGTGTTTGTTTCCGAAGAGGTCTACCAGGGCGAATTTCATGACCGGGGCGCGGATTTGATCGTCGGCTGCAAGCGACCCTATGGCCTTGACTACAGCGCCGCATTGGGCGGTATCGGCAAAGAAATGGTGACGGAGAACCTGACCCGCTGGTCCGGTGACCATATTATCGACCCCCACCAGGTACCGGCCACGTTGATGGCCAATTTCAAGATGAATAACAAACGAACGCCGGTCATATGGGACTTAGCGCCGACCATTTTAAAGATATTCGGGATCGACACGCCGGAAGATATGCGAGGAAAAAGCTTAATATAAAATAAAAGGAGTTAAAAATGGCAAAAAAAGTGAAACTTACCAAAGAAGGCTCGGAAAAAGCCGATGAAATCATCGCCTTTCACGGTTATTCTTCGGTAGATGAATTGGTTGAAAACCTGATCAACAATGAGTATGAAAAGATCAAATCCGATGATAATGATGATAATAAGGATGAGCAGGCCGAGCGATTAAGTGGTCTCGGGTATATCTCATAAATGAAATGATTCAAAAAATTAATTACCTTATAACAAAAATTTTCGATGGGATGTTGTATCCCTTCTTTTTTATAAACGATTTTTGGGGAATACTTTTTTTAAGTTTTCTCACATCTCTTGTTGTCCTGGTCGCATACAAATACCTTTCCTCCCCCGCAAAGATAAAAGAAGCAAAAGACAAAATTAAGGCGAATATCCTGGCCATACGGCTCTACAAGGATTTCTGGAAGGTGATAGCCGGCTCGTTTTTCAAGAGCCTGTTTTATGTTTTGAAATATTTTGCCCTGAATATCGGCGTTATCATCATCATCCTGCCCTTTCTAGCCCCGCTCTTTATGCAAATGGATGTCCGTTACGGCATGAGACCCTTCCGGGTTGGCGAGGAGATTATTATCAAGGCCGCCTTTGCCGGGGATCCCAGGGAATTAGACATCAAACTGCTGGAAAGTGAAAACTTCAAACCCAGGATGAACCCGGTTTTCATCAATGCTTTTAAAGACGACGAGAAGAAGAAGCCCCTGAGAGAAGTCAACTGGAAGGTCGAAGCCGCCGCGGAAGGCGCCGGTAAGATCAGGATCCGGGTAAACGGCGAAATATTTGAAAAAACCCTGTTAATCGGCAAACACAATAAAGCGCTGTCCAACAAAAAATTCAGGAACTCATCGATCGAGCACTTTATATACCCGGTAGAATCTTTATTCCCGCAAAGCACTGACCTTAAATATATTTATATTAACTACCCGGGAAAAAATGTTTCCTTTATGGGGTTGGGGATTCACTGGATTATTTATTACTTAGTA
>JAGLQA010000184.1 GCA_023137075.1 Candidatus Aminicenantota bacterium | reverse complement strand
AATCGGAAAATACGATGAAGGAATTAAACCTCATTAATTTAGCATCTTTCCGGGAAATGGACAGCAGTTTTCCCTCTTCATCGAACAACCTGAAATATTCACTCTTTTCGGTAGATAATACTTTTATTATGTCTTTAACCTCTAAAGGCATTCCATTCAGCACCGCCTTCCTGCCGCCCTGGTTAACGATAATCTTGGGAAATTCCGGCAGCAGGCTTTCGATAGGAGTTACCACCTTCGTTATATTTCCCGATTTCACCTCTTCGGTTAATCGATCGAGCGTTACCGAATCCCGGATATCGAATTCACCGATTTTCACCCGTTTTAAACTTTCAAGGAATGCGCCGACCCCGGTCTTTTGCCCGATATCGTGGGCCAGCGACCTGATATAGGTCCCGGAAGAGGTCAAGGCTTCAAACCACAAGGTATCTTTGCCGAGTACTTTCCCCTGCAGTGAAAATATTTCAATGTTTACCGGTTTTATTTTTACCTCTATATTCTCCCTGGCGTATTTATAGAGGGGTTTTCCCTTGACCTTCTTGGCCGAATAGATCGGTGGCACCTGGGCTATTTTCCCGGTAAAACCGGATAAAATCTCCTTAATATCCGTCTTTCTTAAATCTATCTCTTTTTTTTCCGAAACCGGAGCCCCCTCACTATCATAAGTGGCGGTAGAATAACCGAATTTTATGACACCGGAATAGAGTTTTCTTTTCTTGACATAAAAGTCGAAGAACTTGGTTGCTTTTCCTAAGGCAATCAATAGAATGCCTTCCGCCAGGGGATCCAGGGTCCCGAAATGACCGACCTTTTTCATGTTAAAAATTGTCCTGATTTTATCGACGGCATCATGGGATGTGATGTTGCCCGGTTTATTCAAAACGATGAGTCCCTGAATCAAGATTCACCACCTTCTTAAAGCTGTGCTTTTATGACATCGGTGATTTCTTTTTTGGCTTCCTCTATATTTCCTCGATAGAAGAACCCGGCCGCGTGGTCATGCCCACCGCCTTTGAAGGCTTTTGCCACTTTTTGAGAGCTGATACCGCCCCGTGACCGGATCGAAATTCGATAAAAGTCATCATCGATCTCTTTAAAGAACAGTGTGACTTCCACACCGATGATCGATCTGGCAAAGGAGATAATATCTTCGGTTTCAATATCTTTTAAGCTGAGGGTACTCAAAAATTTCCGTTTAAAATAAATAATCGAAATTTTGTTGTCTAATTTCAATTCGAGAGTCGACAACACCCTCTCGATCATCCTTACCTTTTCGAGGTGGTTTGAATAAAAAAGCAGGTCGCTGACCTCGTAAGGTAAAAAATCACATTCTTTCACCAACTCGGAAGCGATTTTAAGGGATGTATGTGTGGTATTCGAGTAGCGAAACGAACCGGTGTCGGAAGAGATTGCCGCATAAAGGTTAAACCCGATATCCCGGGTAAACGTGACGCCTAATTCAAGCCCCAATTGGTAAACCAATTCACCGGCAGCCGAAACGGCAGGGTCAACCCAATTCAGGTTGGAATCGTAGGCGCTGGTGGTATGGTGATCTATATTAATCGTATAATATTCCTCGATATTATCTAAACCGGTTCTATCGTCGGCGCCGCCTTCTACCAGGATTATGATGTCGAAGGGCCGCGGATATATCTGCCCGATTTTAATAACCTCATAGGAGGGTAATTTGGTAAGGGGGAAGGGAGCCATGTCCGTATTATAATAAGCGACCTTTTTGCCCAACTGTTTTAACATTAAATAGAGCGCAAGCCCACTTCCGATTGAATCCGCATCGGGTCTTACGTGCGAACTTATGGCTATTTTATTTGCCTTTTTTATTACATCAGCAACTTTCTTTTTCATCTTGTTTCTCGCAAGTGTCGTTTTTTACAAAATATAATTCGGGCATATATTTTAAATGCATTTTTTTGGCTAAAGATTTTTTAATGAAGCC
>JAGLQA010000183.1 GCA_023137075.1 Candidatus Aminicenantota bacterium | reverse complement strand
GGTTTTTCCAGCGCCAATTATTTCAGCAAGTGTTTTAAGAAGAAATTTCACCAACTGCCCAGCGAATGCCAGGCAGCGCATACGGAGAGATGACCGGTTGAGACACGGCATTTTGCGTCTCGATTGTCAAAAAATCGTACTTTTGAACGGAAAGTTATACTCGTGAACGCTTTGTTATATTCGTGAACGCATTTTCATAGTCTTTTGAACCCAAATTGATAGGCCAAGGCATTTTTTTATGCTATTATATAAATGTTTTTCAAGGCACTACTCGAAAAACTGGCCCTTCTGGAGGTAGGGAAAAATGTGCCGAACATGCTTCTTAATACCGCACTGTAAGTGCTTAATTCCGCCATGTAATGGCATAAAGGAGATTTGACATGAGTAAGAGGATCAAAATAATAAATATAGGGGGGAGAGGAAAGATTTTTCGGGAGGTTTTCCTTTTAACACTGTTGACAACAATTTAATGAATGAAAGGAGGAAATAATATGAGCGAAAGTAAATATGTGAGTGTGTTGAGTGGAGTATTCTGGAATGCCTTTTGGACTACAATGAGACCCTATCTTATTTTTGTTTCCGGTGCTGCCGGTCTGGTCGGGTTGGCATTTATTAAAGAGCCGGAAATTTTCCGATTGATATTGGCTTTTATACCCCTTTTCTTCTCTTATGGATTGGGACAGGCTCTTACCGACTGCTTTCAGATGGATACCGATGCGCTATCCTCTCCCTATCGTCCACTGGTAAGAGGAATAGTATCCCGTAAGCAAGTTTTGAGTGTTAGCATTGCTTTATTGGCAATTGGAGTTCTGGTAATGGCTTATTTAAACCCTGTAATCTTGATTTTTGGGATCCTGGGGGTTGTTGGCTTACTTACTTACACAACATTCAAGAGAACCTGGTGGGGCGGCCCACCCTGGAATTCATGGATAGTAGCTTTGCTCCCAATCATTGGAAGACTGGTGGACAGGGACTTTCGGATTGGGAGCATTTTTAGTATGAAAAACCCATATTCTTTAGCCTTCTTATTGGCGGTGCTGGCAATTTTTTTCGGTTATGCCAATTTTGTAGTGATGGGCTATTTCAAGGATATTTCAGCAGATAGAAAGACCGGTTACAAGACTTTCCCAGTGGTTTTTGGTTGGCTGCCTACCGCTGTTTATAGTGATATCATTGCTCTGTTGACGGCTTCTCTTACCGCTTGGGTGATATATTTAATTGGTACTTCCGGCACTTTCAACATTTATGGAATCTCTGTTTTTGTTATTGCTGCAGCAATAAGCCTCTATGCCCAGGTCAAGATACATTTAATACGTGATGAGACCAGGACCCATGGCGCGATTGCAAATGTTGTTCGTGTGTTTATACTATACTGTGCTGCGATTGTCTTAACATTGAAGTTGAATTGGATAGTGTTTGTTGTGATTTTTTATTTACTATTTGAACTAACGTTAAAACTAAGACCGGAAAAAACACAAGTTTAACGTTTGCGGTATGAGAAAATGATTATTCTTTTAAATAAATATTCTAATAATGGTAAAGGCCTCCGGAAATGGAAGTATTTGAAAACCGAACTGGAAAAAAAATATATCGGGCATGATTACACTATCGTTTCGGACATTGAGGATTTCGACAAACGACTCCGGTCAGAATTTGAGAGAGGAGAAAGAATATTCACAGCGGCTGGCGGAGATGGGACAGTTCATTTCTTGTTAAACTGCATTATGCGGATGAGAGAAACCGAAAAAAAACCAGTTGTTCTTGGCGCCATTGGTTTAGGATCAAGTAATGACTTCCACAAGCCTGCTGCAAAAGACAGGTACTTAAATGGCAAGGTGCCATTCAGATTAGACTATAAAAATGCGACTCAGCATAATGTTGCCCGGGTTGATTTTGAAGACGAGAATCATAAGTGGCAGAGAAAATATTTTATTATAAATTGCAGCATTGGGATCCTCGCATATGCCAATTATATTTTTAATTCAAGGGAAATGGTAATCAATTTTCTAAAATCTAAGTGGGTGATAGGAACGATCTGGTATGCCGGGTTGAAAACCCTGTTCAGCGCTGCGAATATCCCGGCAACTGTCAAAGTTGGAGATGAAAGTTTTATGACAAAAGTCACTAATTTAAGTGTTGTTATTAATCCCCATTTCAGCGGAAATTTCCGTTATGATTTCGAGGTTACACCACAGAGCGATTTTCTTGGTGTTGCTCTTTGTGAGCATATGGGATTGCCAGCAAGGTTAAAAACGTTTTTCGCTTTAGCTAATTCCAGGTTTTCGGATTTACCGGGAACCAGAGTATGGCAGACGCCCGATATTGAAATTTGCCCGGATGCGCCTACGCCACTGGAATTGGACGGTGAAGTCTACCTGGGTCGAAAAATTAAAATTAAACTTTTAAAAGGAGGATTGAAAGTATGTCGATGATGGAAGATATTTTAGAAAACCAAATGATTGAGAGAATTGCAAAGAATTTTCTCAAAGCTCCGCACAAGATAAACGAGATTCACGAAACCGATGCGGAGTTAATCAAAGTGGGAAATGGATACGACCATTATTTAGCAATTACCACAGATGTACTGGTGGAAGAGATAGCCAGTGGTCTATACGATGATCCTTACCTGATTGGCTGGATGCTGGCTGTTGTCAATTTTTCAGATCTGGCTGCTGTCGGGGCCGATCTTTTGGGTTTACTTATATCCGTTAATCATCCCCCGGATATAAGTGAGAAATTCATTGAGAAGTTGACGGAGGGAATTTCTGCAGCATGCCGACAATTGAATACCTTTGTCCTGGGAGGCGATACTAACCAGGCAAAGGAGCTATTTCTTTCCGGCTGCGCTGTAGGGCTTGTTCCCCAAAAATCTACGATTACCAGGATTGGGGCTAAACCGGGAGACAGGTTATATCTCACTGCTCCTGCCGGCTTAGGGAGTATTTTTGCATTCTTACAAATAGCCGGCCAAAATTCTCAGTTACCCGGGTCATTCTATCGACCAATCGCCAGGATAGGAGAAGGGAAAATTATCAGGGAATTTGCCAACTGCTGTATGGACACAAGTGACGGTGTAATCCACACGGTAGATACACTTATGCGGTTAAATCGTTGTCAATTCGTCCTGGATGATGATTGGGAGCAGGTGTTACACCCGATGGTTCTGCAGGTAAGCAAAGCTCAACATTTACCGCCCTGGTTAGCCCTGGCGGGAGTTCATGGGGAATTTGAGCTCTGTTTTACTATAAGTTGTGATAAGGAAGAATCGTTTCTGCAGGAGGCAGCTAAGATGGATTGGAAGCCACTCCCGATTGGTGAAATTACCGCCGGCACAGGTGTAAGTATCAGGACCGGGAAACGTTTAGTCCCGGTTGATTCTACTTCGATAAGGAATCTCTCAGAGCTGGCAGGCTCCGAACCCAAAGCGTATATAAGAAAGTTGCTCGAAATCGGGCATAATATTGACATTTGAACGTTTTCAACAATAAAAACCGGAATGTAGTGTAAGAAGAATATGATGTTTAACGATAAAGTAATCATTATTACATATGCTGCCGGAGGAATTGGCCTTCGTCAGATAAGGAAGAGGCGAGAGGCGAAAAAAGAATAGCAGGAAGATGAGCGGGATTTTTTATAGATTTCAGATATTTTATGGAGGTAAATGTCATGCAGGATAAATCGAGAATGACGTTAAAAATTATAGCTGTTATTGAATTTCTTATAGCAGCAGGGATAATATCGTTTTGGGTTGCATTTTTTTCTACCGATTTGATGAGTATAAAAGACCCAAAGTTAAAGGAAATCTATTTGGCCTTTGAATCGGCTTTCCCTATACCTGACACCTGGTTAGCTGTATCGCTAATTATTGGAGGAATCGGTTTATTGAAAAAAAAGCAATATGGTTATTTGTTTTCACTTATAGGAGGCTCTTCTCTTCTTTTTCTCGGGCTGCTGGACATTTCTTTTAATGTTCTAAACGGAATATATTTAGTCGGGATTGAAGAAGCCATACTTAATATTTCAATAAACTTGCTGTGCCTGATTGCCGGCGTTTTTATTATTTACATCGTATGGAGAAACAAAATTAAAAAAATTGAAGGCAAATTATAAGATCAAAAATCGAATAAAAAGGAGGTTTTACAATGAAAATTTTACAAAAAATGTTAATGGTTGTTTTAATGCTTATTATCCCCGTTAGTACCATTTTAGCTCAGGCAGACAAAGGGGATAAGGAGTTTTCGACAGCAGCCTCGTTTATGGTTATAAAACCTGAAGGTGGCGAGTTGTTCTCAGGTTTTCATCTGGCGGGTCGTTTCGGTTATTTTCTTTCCAAAAATATTGAGATCGAACCGGAAGTCGCAATCGGGAAATTTGAAGATGCGGATGTGGGATATGTTCTTTCATGTAACCTGAACTATAACCTTACTGCCGGCGGTAAGACGGTGCCTTTTTTCTTAGCGGGCGGTGGTGTTTGTAATACGGCCTGGTTCGTGGTCCCAAATCTTGCGATAGCGGGCGGTGAGGATACCTATATGCTGCTAAATGCAGGCCTGGGTGTAAAAGTGTTTTTAAGCGAAACGGCTGCTTTCCGGGCGGAATATCGTTTCCAACATATCTTTGCTGAATATGGGTATATCACATATCATTATGGTTTGATCGGTTTTTCATTTTTCCTTAAAAAATAGTAGCCGCAGCTTAACGATTCGGTTGAGTACTTGTGGGGGACGCAACGATGCGTCCCCTACAACCCTTAAAGTTGAAAACCTATAAATATCCTAAGGATTTTAATTTTTTGACCAGTTCTTTATCTTTATCAGGGGAAACGTCTTTGTGTTTTGCTTTGACATTCACCTTTTTGAATTCATCTAGTATTTTTTTCAGCTTCAAAAACACCCCGGGTTTTTTTTGATAAATGTTGAACCTTTCGGCCGGGTCATTTTTTAGATCGTACAATTCGTAAACCTCACTGCTCTTATAACCGATTAAGGGTCTCTCTTTGCCGAAAGCATTAAATATTAATTTCATTCTATCTTTAACCAGGCAGAATTTTTTCTCTTTATATAGGGTCCCCAGGGCAAATAGCGGTCTCCCCGGTTCCTCTAAGTCCCCGCCCCCCGTTCCATAAATGAATTTGAATAAACTTTCCCCCTGGATATTTAAGTTCGTGGTTGGGATATGAGCGAATTCGAGGATCGTGGGGTACAGGTCAACCTGGCTGACCTCGCTGCTTATTTCCCCGGGATTTATCTCTGTACCGGCAATAATCAGCGGAACATGGATTAATTCGTTGTACAGGGTATGGCCGTGTTCAAAGTTTTGATGATCCCAGAATTCATCTCCGTGATCTGAGGTTATGATGATTATCGTATTCTCAAGCAGGTTCTTATTTTTTAATAGAGAAATAATCTCGTTGATATTGTGATCCACGTAATTGATTTGCCCATCGTATAGCCCAACCAGGTACTTTTTATCATTCTCCGTTAACGCGTCATGAAATGTGGCTGTCCGCACCACATCCCGTTTAATATAACGGGGTATCAGGAGGTAATTTTTATTTTCATCGGTAAACAAAAAATTATATTTATGCGCCTGGTAGGGTAGATGAACATCCATGAAATGAAGATAGGCGAAGAATCTTCCTTTCTGCATGTTTGCCATCTCGGACTGAAAATGGTTTTTTACTGCCACTGCCTGGGTTATGGTTTCAAGAGTGGAATCGAATCCCTGGTAAAAATTATACCTGCCGGTGATATGGGGATTCCCGCCATTGAAGAAATAGGTATGGTAACCGTTATTTTTCAGCGCTTCGGCAAGAGTCACTATTTCCAGTGGTAACTTATCGCCGGCGTAGTTGGTGCCGTGATAGTTAGGATATAAAGAGGAAAAGATAGAGGCAACCGACGGCCTGGTCCAGGGGGCCGTGCCGTAGGCCTTTTTAAAGATAATTCCTTCCCGGGCAATTTTATCGATGTGTGGCGACGTTTCTCTAAAATACCCATAACTGCTTAAATGATCCGCTCTTAAACAGTCCACTACGATCAGTATAATATTCGGCCCGGTTGGTTTTTTTCCCTTATGAGCGGAGATAAAAACTATGGAGCAGCAGGCGATAAGGAGAATAACCATAAAAATTGTAAACCCTTCAATATACTTAAGTTTTATGATTTTGAAGATTTTTTCCCATCCTGTCTTCAGCAAGAGCCATCCCAACAAAAAGACGATAAGCAAAATTCCGATATTGAGCAGGACATTTAATATACTGAAGCGAAGGGAGGCCCATTTACCGTTAATTGTCCATTCACCGTAGATTAACAGGAGAAAGCAAGTCACGTAGATTGCCGAGGTTTTTAAAAGATTCCGGTTTTTGATCCTGAGGCGCAGCGTACAGTCCAATATCCTGGCAAAAAACAGCTTCCATAAGGTGAAGAGAATAATGGCAATAAGATTACCCAATAATATCGAGATCAACCAGGTCCACAAGGGGCCCATGAGCGCGAGGGCCGCCAGCCGGATCATTTTGTACCGAAGATATTCGTTTTCGGCAATGTGGGACAGGGCGTTCCGCAGGGGCTGGCAGGAGATTATAAAGCCGGTATAAAAGGAAAGGGTTGTCGCTGCTGCCATTAATCGTATGATCCCGGACTTCTTAATCGAATTCATGGTTTTGTTCCAATTCTCCGGGTATCTTATACAATTCGTATAAATAAGTGCCGGGTGTTAAGGTTTTTCCTTCTCTCTTCTTCAGGATATTTTTTAGTTTTGTATTAAAAACATCCTCATCCGGAAAATAATTAAAGTTCCGGTGTAAAAAATAGAGCGCGGAGATAAAATGGGGTTCTAATTTTAGGGCCTTAAGGGCTTCTGTTTTTGCTGCGTTTTTTTCGTCAAACTCGTAATAAACCTGGGCTTTGCGCAATTTAATAAAGGGATCAAGGGGCGCCGTTTTTTCCGCCTCCGTTAGGGGTGCAATTATCTCCCCTGAGGAAACATAGCCGGATTTAAACCCGCTAAATAAAAGATAATACAGGTTCGATTCCAGCAGGTAAGAGCCGGTAAAATGGCGGTTTAATCGCTGCACTTTTTTTAATTGTTCGAGAGCGGCGCCGAAGTATTCCAGGTTTGCTGTTTGTTTAAAATAATTGGAGAAGTACTGTGCCTGCAGGTAATGGGCTTCGCCGTTTAACGGATTCAGGTAAACCGCCCGCTTCAATGAGTGAAGTGCGTCCACCGGGTCGCGGCTTGCTTTTGATTTCTCGATGGAGATATTTGCAAGGAAAGGGAAGAGATAACAAATAATAAAAATAAATAGTAACGAAAAAGAGGAGAGCAACCTGGCATTCAAATGAAAACTTTTAAAAATTAACTCTTCCTCAAAAAGTATTTTCAACAGGAAAAGGAAAAGGAAGAAAAAGAAGGCATGAAAGATGATATTAAATAAAAAAGCCTGAAACAACAGGTATAACAATAATATCCTGGTTATATCGAACAAAGAGGATGAAAAAATTTTTCGTAAAATAAAAAAGAGCAAGGCTGCTAATAGAAAAAGTCCCGGGAGGCCGGTTTCGGCTGCTGTTTTTAAATAGTCGTTATGGGTTTGCCGGGGAACCTTGAAATAATGGGCCGGTCCTTTGGTTTGTTTAAAATTGTATTTTTTTGAAACTTCGGAAAAGTTGCCGGGGCCGACACCGAGAAGATTGTCTTTCAAGATATCGACCGCTACCTGCCAGATATAAATCCGGTCAAAGGCATAGGGATCTTTTTTTAATGAGAAATAAAAGGTATCCCTGATGGGATTGGGAAAAATAAAGGTTAAAATGGATAGGATGGCCGGGATAATAAAAAGCTTCTTGTTTTTCAGGATAATGAGCAGCAGTGCGAAAAGGATACACCCGATAAAAGCGGCTTTGGAGCGGGAGACGAAAACCCCGCCGCAGTTCACGATTAACAGGATTAAAAAAAACCGGTTGAATTTTTTCAAGAGATAATAAAGGGTGATTAGCACCGCCATTCCGGATATTATTCCCTGCAAAATGGGATTTGCAAAAAAGAGAGTCGGTTTACCGGTTAAAGGGAAGAGATAATGGATGATATTTATAAGGGAGAAAAGAGACAGCATATAGGTGATAGAATGGAAATAGGCCGCTTTTTTGTTTTTATCAAAAAAGAATAAGATAGAGTAAAAGGAGATTAAAAATATATCCGCGTAAAAATAGATGGACCGGTAATAATAGATGGAAAAAAAGATAGAAAATAAAAAAACCAGGTTAAATAGCGTTATAGAATGGGAAAAAGAGGAGAGCGCGATATTTTTTAAAAACAGGATATTCCGTAAGGAAAAGAGGACAAGCAAGGCAGACAGGACTAAAAAATAGATGAGAGTCAACTCCTTGTTTTCACTTTTCGGAAAAAAGAGCATGCAGGCGAGAATTGATAAAAATTCAATCCTGAGGTTTAGCAAGCTCAGCCTGTAAGTTATTCTTGATAAGTTCATACTGCCTCTTGTGCGCGTCTCGTAACCTGTCTTTCAGGTACGCCGTCCTGATGAAGTACAAAGAGTTGCAATATTTCCTTTGTTCATAGGCAACCTTTGCTTTCAGCGCGTTAGCGAAAGAAGAATCCGGGTAAATTTCCCGGATTTTATCCAGATAATATTCGCAGCGGGAATAGTCCGTTTTATCATAGTATATTTGTGAACGACCCATCATGGCTCTTAAATTAAAGGGATTTATGGCAAGACTTTTTTTATAATTGATTTCCGCTTCAATATAGTCCTTCCGGTGCAACCGGTACTCTCCCCTCCTCTGAAAGGTGTCGGAAATACTTTCCGCCAATAAAAACGCCGATAAAAAAATTAGAACCACGGCATTTAATTTTATATTTTTACTCCTGTGGGGATAGACCTGGGAAAGGCATATCGCTCCGGCAATCCCCGCGGCGAAAAAATAAAAACCGATATCGATAAGGTTGTATAGTAGGAGTATAAGAAATGCGGAGATGTACAGGGTTTTTTCATCCTTTTTACAATCCCGGGGCTTTAGCTTTTTGCGGTAACAAAAAAGGAGCGCCAAAATAAAAAAAGGAATAAATATACCGCTTTCAGCCGTAAATTGCAGGAAAAAATTATGCGCGTAGATGGACCTGGCCTCACCGGGATAGGTAAAGTAGGAGATTTCAGACTCATAATTTCCAAGCCCCTGTCCCCAGTAAAGGTTGGCCCCAATCATCCGGATTGCCTGCGCCCAATTTGACATTCTCAGCTTTACCGGCTCCATTTTTTTTGCTTCGGAGAATCTCAGGCCGGTGATAAGAAAGAAAAAAAGCGCTAAAACCATGACGGTAGGGACCAGGAACTTTAAATTCAGAATTCTCGACAATATTAAATATAGGAAAATTCCTGCCGACAGGCAGAGAATCCCGCCAAAAGATTGGGTAAGCACCAGGTTGCCCAACCCGAGAATTAATAAGAAAGACCAGAAAAACCGCTCTATTCCGGATGCGGACTTTAATAAATAGTGAAAAATAAATAAGATTAATAATGCACAGACAATCGCGTATAGTGTGGGCAGCGTGAAAATAGCAAATATCCGCCCGCTTTTTATACGCGTTAAAACTGCCTGGATATAAAAATCCTTCTCCGGGGTAATATTTTTTAAATAATAGGGAAAAAGAACGAATTTTTGAATAATCCCATACGAGAAAATAATGAGTGAAACACCCCCCAAGGTGCTTTTAAGGATTTTGTTCAGGCTGAATTGTCTTAGAAAGAAGAAAAGGGAAATTAAGAAAAGAAAATAGATAAAACGGCTAAAAAACAGGGTTTTGACTGAACTTACGGCGAAATTTAATATAAAAAAAAAAGCGGCCGGAATGAATATAATCCAGCCGCTTCTCTTCATTATCCCTTATTTCTTGACTTTGGGGCCCACCATGAACACACCATCGGAAAAGATGATGTCTTTTTCGAAATCGGACATGGTAATGGAGATATAGAAATTGGGCGCCTGGCCCATTCCGCTGGTAAAATCTCCGCCTTTACCGCCCGATGCGATGGAATAGCTGTCGCCTCCGCTGCCGGAGTATTCATAGTACCAGGTGTAATTCCAGCCATCCACCCTCGGAACCCTCTTGGTGAAGTGGGGCTCTAAGTAAAGCAACCCGGCCATATGCTCAGTCTGGGGACAAAACGACATGGCAGTCATGTATGCACCGAGTGCGGTGCCGACGGTTTTGATATCGCCCATGGTAGCCTTCTGTTTGCCTTTCTGAAGAGCGGTCAGCAGGTTGGGGATTGCGATTGCAGCAACGATTCCGATGATTGCTACAACGATTAATAACTCAATCAAAGTAAAACCTTTTTTGTTCATTAAATCCTCCTGATTAATTTAATTTTGTTTCTATATTGGGGCACTTGTGATGCCACTATTTGCCATGCAATTTTAATGCCAAAATGAGAATGCGCTATATCGCGGGTTTCTGAAATTTGAAAACGGAACTTTTATAAAAATTGTCAGTAAAAGTGCCAAAATTTGTCATTTTTATACCTGCCAAAAGATTCAATGTTCTTTATTTTTCCGGAAAAACTCCGGTATTGTCCGATTTTTTCCCGCATACCGCTAAAACGAAATCACTGGTTATTTCCTTTGTCTTAATCAGGAGGTCCTCCACAGTAAAACAAAGGTTCAGCCAATCTCGCGTTTCCGGATCATCCTGCCGGAAATGATGAGCGATCCCGTTGAAGAGAAGATGCAGGATTGTTCCGCCCATCTCCTTTATCTCGACAATGTTGAATATGTGCCTTAAGCAAGGCAGGATCTCAGCGGATTCGGCGGCCTCGGAAGGGTCGCTGAGGGTCATGAACAAACGGCCGGGACGGTAAACCCGGGTCTTAAGGGCGCCGTTATTCCATTTTCGTTTGTAACGGTCGGGCAGAATTGTTAACAGGCTGTCGGCGATTTCTAATTGCCGTTTCCTCCACTGAAAACGGGTGGGGCCGACAAAATCGTACACCACCACGTAACCGTCATGTTTAAGACTGCGGCTCGCTTTCCGCAAAATTTCCGCTGCCGGGAAAAAATGATGGAGTGAACCCTCGAAGAAGACCAGGTCGTATTTATCTTCACCGATATCCTGTTTTAAGGCATCGGAAACTGAAAACTTGACGACCCCATCGCATTCTTTTCCCGCGGCCGCCTTAACGGCCCGGAGGATACGGTTCTCCGATATATCAAAGGCGTCGATCCGTTTGAAGATTCCGGTTTCCGCCCAGGCGATCTCATTTTGGCCGGTCCCGCATCCCAGGGACAGCGCGGTTAAATTTTTCCTCGGTTGTAAATAGGTTTGTATGATATAGGAGCGGTGGTTGACCGCGGCATTGCCGGAGACCATGGTATTGAGGCGTTCTTTTACGGCCGGGATATTCTCCCAATTTACAGGCGGTGATTGGGTATGTTTCCAGGAGTCCGTTATCCTATTCTTCCGGCTGCCGGTTATTTTTTTTAAAAGGGATTTAACCTGGCCTTCTTTAATTTTTTCAAACAACCTGGAAAGATCGTGGATATTAAACAGGTTATTAAACATGAACGAACACCTCAACGCTAAATCTATCATTTTTCAGGTGAAATAGCAAGGGACGTCATTTTCCTAAAATTCCCATCAAATTTTTCCCTTTCCGGTTTTGGGGTTGAAAAAATAGTTTGTCTATGATATAAGAAAGTATGAAACGCAGGTTTAAGACTAACGGCTTACCAACCCACAACCTGCTGATACATTACACATAAGTAAAAATTAAAAAAAATCGGCGGGCAAATTCATACGCGCCTTTATTGGTCGAGAACCCCGTCGTTAGATACCGGAGGTGCTATGATCAATTATGAACAATTTTATTCCGCCAACGCGGCAGGCATGAAAAAATCCATAATCAGGGAATTACTCAAACTAACAGGTAAACCGGGGATTATTTCCTTTGCCGGTGGTCTTCCGGCTCCGGACATGTTTCCGGTTCAAGAGATAACGGAAATCGTCAGCGATTTAATGGCACGGGAAGGAGAAAAGATCCTTCAGTACGGCCCGACCGAGGGTTACACCCCCTTAAGAGAAGAACTGCTGCAATATATGAAAAGACAGGGTGTCGAACTATCAATAGACCAATTGGTAGTCATAACCTCCTCGCAGCAGGGCCTGGACTTAGTCGGCAAAATATTCGTCAATCGCGGAGACGTCATCATGATGTCAAAGCCCACCTATGTCGGCGCCATCCAGGCGTTTAACTCCTATTCCGCCCATATGTGCGGCATAGAGATCGAAGACGACGGCATCGATACCGGAATGCTCGAAAGGGAAATCAAGAAATTTATCGCGGAAAACCGGAAACCGAAATTCATCTACTTAGTGCCCGATTTTCAGAATCCCTCAGGCATAACCGTCAGCCTGGAAAAACGAAAAGAGTTGATCCGGATCGCCGAGAAGTACGATCTCCTGATTGTCGAGGATTCCCCGTACAAACAACTGCGCTTTGAGGGCGAGCACGAACCCTCGTTTATCAGCCTGAATTCGGAACGGGTGGTGTCACTATACACCTTCAGTAAAATCTTACTTCCGGGCTTCAGGTTGGGTTGGATGGTGGGTCCCGAATCCCTGGTTCAAAAAGCCGTCATTGCCAAACAGGCGGTGGATCTCTGTGCCCCGCCTTTTAACCAGGCCGTATTCGCGGAGTTCATGAAAAAAGGACTGCTGGAAAAACAGGTGGCGAAAATTATCACCGCTTACCGGGAAAAAAGAGATTTTATGTTGGCAAAGTTAGACCGGTACATGCCCGACCTGGAGGGCCTGAAATGGACCCGCCCCCAGGGCGGTTTATTCCTGTGGCTGACCCTTCCCGGACATATGGATACCACGGAAATGTTCACCGATGCGCTCGAGAAGAATGTGGCCTATGTGATTGGTTCGGCCTTCGACCCTGAAGGAAAAGAACGGAACACCATGAGGCTCAACTTCTCCTTTGCCTCGAAAGAGCAGATAGACCAGGGCATTAAACGGCTGGCCGAAGTGATCAAAAACCGGTAGAAAGTTATAGAGTTGAGAAGTTCGTGAGCGGCTGTGTAAATGGATTCGTAAGTGTGTAGAATCTACACCTTTTTGTCTTTTTGGGAATACGGCATTTACCGGCCTTTCGGCTGCGATATATACAGCGACGGGCTTTCGGCAAAGCCGTCCCGGTTACTTCAAAGCAGTGATAATAAATGCTTTTCAACTTTCAAAGACGATCCACTCCCGGTTTATTATCCTTCGGAAAACCGGGGGAGGGGGTAGGGCGAATCTACCGTTTCATGTTGGCAAGAAAATTGCAGGTATAGAAATTCAAGGAGTAACAAAATGAGACAAGAGGGTTTTACATTAATCGAGCTATTGATCGTCCTCGTCCTATTCGGGGCTATCATCGTCATGGTCGCAACCGTAAGTCCCGCGATCGCCCTGAAATCCAAACTAAACCGGTCGGTCAACGAGTTGATATCCGATCTGAATTTTGCCAAACAAGTTGCTTCCTCGGAAAATTGCTATGTTTCCATAATTTTCGGTGATAACGGGACGTCTTACACCATCAGGAAGCTGACCGATATCACCAACTTTTATATTGATTCCTCGGAAATGGAATACGAAACCATCTGGGAAAAAATAAAGACAGCCAGACCCTTAGACGGTGACCCTTTTTTTCAAAAGGATGAAGTAACGGACTTTGCCTTTAGTTCCACCGGTTTAGTACGGCTGTTCGACATCAGTAACAAGGAGCCGGCCCGGATCGATCTGGTCATATTTATAAAAAAGAAGCAATCCGCCGGCGATATCGATTTTAGCAAAAAAATAAAAATATACCCTTATGGAGGTGTCAGTGTTGAAGAATAAAAACGGGTTTACAATAGTCGAACTTTTGATTTCCATAATGATTTTAGGCTTTGTGATTGTTTCCCTGCTGACTGCTTTTTCCCAACAAATGAAGACGGACAATAACACTAATTACAAGAACACTGCCATTACCCTGGCCGAAGCCAAAATAGAAGAATGTTTAAAGTTTCCTTCATCCCAGATAAATGCAATTTATAATTCTCCTGCCACTAACGTGGATTATATAGTAATGCACGCGGCCAGCCGGCCCATCGTATCGATGGACGATCCCAACATAAACCGGCAGTTCAGGAGGACGATCGAGATTAAACAGGACGGAAACCTGTCAACAATCACCGTAACCGTCGAATACGGGTATATTGCCCGCAATGAGGATTATCCCTTTTCGGTTGTTTTAACCACGCAGCGAGGTTTATTATGAAACAAGAAGAAAAAGGTTTTACCATGATTGAGATGCTTATCTCTACCACAATGTTATTATTAATCATGTACAGCGTGTTTATGATGATCGAGTTCCAGATGGAATTTTCCAAAACCCAGCAGGCACGCACCCGGCTGGTGCAGGAATCCCGTTATTTATTATCTACTTTTTCCTCGGACCTGAAGAATGCCGGCGCCGTTTTAACCCTGGCCCATACCGGCGGCTTCCTGACCAAGCCGCCTTATTTTAACGGCGTCTTTCCGATTAACGGTGTGGATACGGGTACGGCGGACACCTATCCCGACGGAATTATTATCGCTTCCGCCGACCCCGACGCGGTAACCACCTTGAGCCAGGCCTTAACGCCGGTTGCCGGCGGAGATATCCCGGTAAATGAAACACTGGTCATATCCCCGGCCCTTCCCTGGGCCCAGGGCGATAAAGGAATTATTATGGGTATTGACGGTTATTATATATTTTCCGTCGGTTCGGTTGGAGCCAGCGGTAATACCCTCACCATGGAGGGTGGAGCGATTTACTATTCGGGTATGTTAAACTCACCGGCTGCACCAACCGGCACATCCACTGGCTACGTGGACACGCCCCCCGCCGAAGGCACCGGGGACGGCATCGAATACCCGCTGAACGCGCCGGTTATGCGCCTGACCAATTTCGGCATCTACCTGGTAAATGAGAGATACGATAAGAAACTAGAAAAAAACGTCAGGGAGTTTATCAAGGTGACCGATGCCAACGGCGATACCTCCGGCGATTTTTTATCGTCCGGCAGTTCTTGCATTAAGGGTGTAATCGCCGAGAATATCTGGGATTTTCAGATCAGTTATTTTTGCTACCCTAACTACCCCGATCATACCATGAAAGATGAATATTTTGCCCCCGGATCGACCGGAACCAATGAAGAACTATTAAAGGGAATCCGCGACAGGATATTAAAGGAGATATTGGTGAGTGTGGTGGCCTTAAGTCCGAAACACGCCGGCAAGGGGAAATTCACCAACCAGGTGCCCGGCATCGGGGACTGCAGTGGATATACCCTGCCGTTGGGGAAATACAATTATCAACTGTTTAATCTGAACATCGATCCGCGAAACTTCAATATATCGATATAGGAGTGAGAAATGTCGACAAAAAAACAAAAAAAATTACCTGAGGCAGGCAGCGCCCTGGTCATAACACTGGTTGCCGTCCTGATATTATCCAGCCTGGCGGTTACCGGGCTGACCGTCAGTTCCACCGAAATACAGAGCACCCAGAACTTTTACCTGAATAAACGGGCCTATTACACGGCCTTAAAAGGTGTCGAGGAACTGCGCAATGAAATATTCCGGAACCCGGCCCCCGAGTATGTCACCACCTTAAACCGGGTCAAGGCTAATACCCAGGATGGCGGCGTCACAAACTATACCTTTTACATTACCGGGTCCATGGAGGATTTACGTAATTTTACGGAGGACCAGACGCCCCCGCCGAATATCGATTTTTTCCAGGGATTCAGCCCACCGCCCCTCCCGTCGATCGGTTTAGGCGGTACGGTGACGGTGTCCCCGGTGGTCTGGGATGTGCATGTAACCGCCACTGTCAGCGCCGCCCGGAAAAAATCCTACGCCGAGATTCAGACCGGAGTCTATTCCATCGTAAGCACCGGGTATTAATATTAGGGAATGGCCGGATGGAATATTATGGTAGATCTAATATTGGACAAAAAATATTTCTCCGGAAGTCGCTATCACGGATGGAGCGCGGCTCCCGGATCGACACATAAAATACATAAAAAATAAGAGGTGCAAAAATGAAACAAAAAGGCAAGTTTTTAATCTTGATATTAATCCTGATGATCCCGCTGCTGTTCCTGCAGTCCGACGACAAGGAATTGTTTATGGGATTGGACTTAGGCGAAGCCCGGGTCAAACCCAATGTGATGCTCCTGGTAGACACCTCGGGATCCATGAACACAGTCATCTTTTACCCCCGGGTGGGGGTGGACGGTATCCAGGATACCGATGATGACGGTTACCAAGGTAAAATACAATATGAAGGCACCATAACCGGCTTCGGCACCGACAGCATCTGGTATACTCCCTCCATTAAATGGTATTCCCAGTGGGTATTGGGAACCACCGGGTCCGATGATAACAACTGGACCGGCGTGTACCAGAAAGACGGCGAAGACCGCATCCTGTGCGGTTCCACCGGCCAGGCCAACTTACAGGTGGGCGACTGGATCATCAACCGCGAGCATTCCGCCGTGGCCCGGATCAAAACCAAGACCGACTGCAGTCCCGTTGAAGACACCTGCGGCTCCTGGTTGGACTTAGAGGAACGCGAGGGCGCTTTTCCCTTAGGAGCGGCCGGCAATGACTACTGCTTAGAGGTGCGCTCCGGCTGCGAACTCCGGGTGGTAAAATTATACGGCGGCATAGATCACCTCTATGAAACCCGCTATCCCCTCAACTACTTAAAGTGGATATTCCTACACACTACCGAGGAGCAGCGGATGGGGATTTCCCACTTCGCCGTACACGGCACCTTCGACGTTACGGAAACTCCCGGTGAGCAATTATCCACCTGCAGTACCCAGGGTACCGATTACATCAGGTATGTTTTTACCCGTATGCAGGTGACCCGGGAAGTGGCTTGCAAAATAGCCGAAGACTCGCGCTACATCGTCAACCTGGGCATGTTTCAATTTTTTCAAAGTTACGGAGGGGTTTTGCATGATCCTCTCCATGACATGAGTGAATTGGCCGCCATGGTGGATTACAAAAAAAAAGTATATAATACCTTAGAAGGCAAAAACATGACCCCGGTGGCCGAAGCCTTAGCCGATGTCTGGTGGTACTACCGGCCCGGGGCGGCCGACAAACCCTACCTGCCGGTGAACCTGGATACGGCCACCTCACCGGTTCACGATATTGAATGGTGGTGCCAGAACAACTATTGTATCGTCATGACCGACGGGGAATCCACCCTGGATCAATTTTCCGGGGACAAACGGTTCGACGGATCCCTTTTCAATACCTACCCGGTGAAACGCACCGACCCCTGGGAAGATTGGTCCGACGGCTGGGGAGACCCGGATAATAACGAAGCCAGTTCGGGAGTCCCCTCCGGATACGATCCCGATACCTCTATCTACTGCCCCAACTACTCCTGTTGGCTGCGCTGGCGGGAAGGGTTCAATTATGACGGCACCGATTACTTAGACGATGTGGCTTACTTCATGGCCAATTCGGACCTCTTTCCGGAAAAAAATATATATGGGGATGAATTGTACGGCGACGACCCGGAAACCGGCTTCCCCGGTAAACAGGCGATTTATACCTACACCATCGGTTTCGGTATCGACAACGATTTGCTGCGCGCCACCGCCATCAACGGCGAAGGCGCCTACTACACGGCCGACAACTACGAAGAATTGATTAATGCCTTCAAAAGTATCATTACCAGCATCCTGCTGCGTAACTTCGCTTTTTCCGCCATTACGGCCCCCAAGAAAACCGCCACCGCCAGCAACACCGATCAAACCATCTCCTACGTGGGCTACTTCATGCCCTCCATGGCCTCTTCGATCTGGGAAGGGCACTTAGCCGCCTATGAGCTATTCGATAAATGGGGCTACGACCAGGACGGCAACGATGTGGTCGATGAAACGGAGTTTACCTTTGCAAGCGAAGAAGATTGCTATAACAGCAGCGACGGCGAGCCCTGCCAGCGCCTGATCCAGTTGTCCGATGAACTGCTGTGGGACGCGGCCTGGGCCGGGAAAATCCCGGAAAACCGCAACCTGTGGACCCTCAAGTCCGCCACCCAAACCGAAGTCGAATTCGATAAAGCGAATAAAGATGATTTTAAGGATCGCCTAAGCGCCGTGGATGAAACCGAAGAAGATGCCATTATCGATAAAATCCGGCTGCCCAACCTGGCCGATATCTTTCACTCCGATGTGGGCTTCATTGGACCGCCCTTAGCGGGCAAGATGTTTATTCCCAATGTCAACCCCATGGATGATTCCGCCGAACCCTACCTGGACTTCTATAATAACCATGAAGACCGGGAACGTGTAATATACGCCGGCACCAACGACGGGATTTTCCACATGTTTCGGGCCGACGATTCCACCCACGTCGACATGCGGGACGCCGGCAAAGAAGTATGGGGATTCATCCCGGACGAAGTGCTGCCCTCTATGCGAGATATCGTCATCAATAGTCAGCATACCTATACGGTAGACGGCCGCATCAAAGTGGAAGACATCTATTTCGATAAGGGGAGCGGCCAGATTTCCTGGTCAACGGTATTGGGATTAGGACTGCGCCGCGGCGGGAATTACTTCTACCAGATGGATATTACCGACGTGACCGACCGGCCCGCCTTCCTCTGGAAATTTAATCACCCCACCTACAGTGGACAGAGCTGGAGTAGACCGATATACGGCCGGGTAAAATACATCCCCTCCGGCGGCGATCCCGAAGACTTAATCGAAAAATGGATCGTCATCCTGACCGGCGGTTACGCCTACAACTACGAAAATCCCGGCGATTTAAAAGGTAAAGCCCTATTTATCGTGGACGCGGCAAACGGCTCACTGCTCTGGATGATCGGCTATGACCCAGTTAACGGCGCGGACATCGACGGCAACCAGGTAGACTCTAACCTGGACACAGTCGACGACCGGATTAACCTGACAAAAGCCGATGTGTTCAACTTCCCGGTACCCTCTGCCGTAACGGCGGTGGATACCGATTTCGACGGCTATCTTGATGCCGTCTATTTCGGCAATACCGGGGGCAACCTGTTCAAGGTAAACCTTAAGAGCACGGACATGACCACCTGGAAAGACAAAGTCACGCTTCTCTATCAATCCGATGTAATCACTGAAAAAGTGTCAACTATCACCGCTATAGCGGATAATTTAATTACCATGGTAAAATCTCTCGGTTACGACGTCGGTGATACCATCGTTGGAGCCACGTCCTATGCCATGGGTCATATAACAGCCATGGAACAAAATAAAGTGCTGACGGTAAAAATGCTGTCCGGCGCCTTCATCGTAGGCGAAGACCTTGATGTAAAAGAATACGACCCCATTTTTCTCTCCCCCGCTGTTGCCTTTGACAACTGTTACAATCTCTGGGTGGCCTTCGCCACCGGCGACCGCGACCGGCCCAGAACCAACACGGTCGCCGGAAATTTTGTGGCATTTAAAGATGACAACTCCGTAACCGTCCGCAAGATAGGGACGTCACCCTTAAATGTGGATTTTAATGATTTATGGGGTGATTGCGTAGATCCCGAAACCGGTGAAACCTATACCTGTTACCAGGCGCCCGACGACACGACTGTCGAAGGTTTTTATTTCAGTTTTACCGGAGCCGGCGAAAAAATCTTCGACCCTGAGCCGATTATTATTCCGGATTCCGACTTAGTGCCTCACATCTTTTTTAATACTTATACCCCCCCTACCGGCGAATATGTGAAACAGGATAATCCCTGCAATGTCCCGGAAGAAGGGACCATGATCATTTACGATATTGCGATTTCAAGCTGCGGTTTTGAGATTAGTAAAACAGATTTTGAAGGCCGGATTTCCGGCGGCGGTGTCTACGGGGACCAGATCGTCATGTTTATCGGAACACCCGAAATCGGTTCCACACCTCCCTTAGAAGAGACCTCAAGCCGCAAGATGCCCTATCCCGGCGGCATCGTTTTCTGGAAAGAAAAAAAGAGATAAAAAATGAGATCCCGGGGGCGAACCCGGTGTTCGCCCTTTTCCGGGATTGAATCGATTGTCCTATAGGAATTTTAAATTCCGCAGCAATTCTAATTTTGGTAGTTTTTAATAATATATTTATCTTGATTTTTACTGTTTTTGCAGGCTGTAGTCGGAATCCCCTT
>JAGLQA010000182.1 GCA_023137075.1 Candidatus Aminicenantota bacterium | reverse complement strand
CGTGAGACATTCTCACTCCGGCTTCGCAAGCCGCTCAGGGGAAACCCGACACGCCTGCTGGTATGGTTTTTAAATTTTCCTGAAAGAATAAATATCTTATAAGTCAAAATTAGAATTGCTGAAATTCCGGTGTTATCATTGATATTACCGGTTTATTCGTGGTATAATAAATCCTCAAAGTAATATGAATAAAAAGAATATTCTATCTTATATGGTAGGTCGAACGGACAGGAGGAAATTCTATTTAAAGAAGATTGGTTAAATGATGAGGATTAATGTGTGGAATTTAAAGAAAAAAATGAAGCTGGCCCTGTTATCAGGCTTATCGATATTACTGGTCTGCCTCCTGGGTTCCTGCGGCAAAAGTGAAGAGCCGGCCGCCGGATCCGGCACAACAACTCAACCGGTAAGGCAGCAGCCTGCCCTGGGCACGGAGCGGGCAGAGCCGGAGAGAAGCCCGGCTGAAGAAAGTCCCGGCAAAAAAAAGGAGAGCCGGATCAGGGGTATTATCCTGTCCCCTCCCAACCCCCGGGCCGATTCACGGATTACCGTTATTACCGACATTTCCCCCGCGTTAAACCCGGAGGAAGGGGAAAGCCTCTCCCACCGGTTTTACAAAAATATGGAAATGTTCAAAGAACAGGGAGAAAACTCCCTACCCCCCGGGTCTGTCGCCAAAGGCGAATCGCTGTTCGTCGATGTTACCTTTATCAAGGATGGCGAGGAGATCGAAAAAAAGAGAACGGGTATTATTTTTATTTTGAATTCCAGGCCGGAGATCGGCGAAGTCGAATTCCCGGAAATAACCGGTTTGGGCACCTATCAAATTATAGTCAATGCCGGCGATGCCGATGAGGACACCCTCACTTATACTCTTGATGCGAAGTACGGTGTGCCTGAAGGCATGGATATAGACGAGAAAAGCGGAATGATTACCTACCGGATCACACAGCCTCCCCGGCAGGATGCGAAATTCAAAATCGTGGTCAGCGACGGCGACGGCGGGGAAGATTGGCGGGAGTTGTTTATCCGGTTTTCCCAACCGGCCGGCCGGCGCGGAAGCTGAAGAAACAGGAGGACCTTTGAACCATGAAAGATAATATAAAAACCGGAAAACAAAAGACGACCGGAGAGGAAAATAGAAAGAAAAATTTCTATATATTAATTTTTTTCCTTTGTGTGCTGTTGACAATCGTGCTTGTTTTAAAAAAGCGGGATGGAGGAGAAAAAGAGGAAAAACAAAAGGTGGAGATAACTAAGGAAAAGGTGATACCCCTGAAGATTACGGACCTTATAATCGAACCGGATAAACCTACTGCTGCCGGTATTATCAGGGTAATCCCCGTTTTAAAAAAGAAACCACGGGGCAAATTTATCTATAAATACCGCTGGTTTGTCAATGGAGAAGAGATTCTTACCGCGACCAAGAGTCTTTTGCCCGAAAAATACCGGGTAAAAAATAACCGGGTATACTGCCGGGTCAAAGCGGTTAAAGACAATGTAGAATCCAAAGAGAAGAAGAGCAAAACGATTGTGATTGCCAACTCACCCCCGGTAGTCCGGCACCGCCCGGTACAAAATTTCTCCGTTCCCGGTGATTTTTATCATCAAATCGATGCCTATGACCCGGACGGCGACGCCCTTGAGTTCAACCTGGTTGCCCCCCTCGGCATGGGCGTCGAGTTGGACAGCGGCACCGGTGAAATCCGTTGGTCTATCCCGCCATTGCCCAGGGAAGAGGAAAAACCGGCAGAACGGGTAACGCGAATCGAAGGAGAGGAAAACCAGGTTATTGAAGAAACGGAGCGGGCGCCGGAAAAAACCGACAGAACCAGGATTGTGATCTTTATTGAAGTGCGGGATACCGATGGCGCCATCACAATAACGGGTATCAATTTAGACCTCAGGAAAGGGAGAGAAATCGGGGTTTAGTATCACCTCTGGTTTTACTCAAGAACACCTTTACATAATTCTTCAGCCAGGACTGCGGCAAAGTCTTTTTTATTTTTTGCCGGCAGGTCAATTCCCGGACGAACCGGAAGTGAGCGATAAAAAGAGAAACTGTCCGTTGGCGGACACCGGGTGTACCGGGGCGAACAGTTTTTGAGTTAAGTTTTGAAGTTGAGAGGATAACAAGTTGTTACAAAAAAATCCTTTATGAGAAATTTTGATTTTTACTCATACCCCCTTATATTCTTAATTTCCCGGATTATTAATCCATTTACTTGCCTATTCTTTAACTTGCCTACTCACAAACTTATCGAACTACTAACTTATTAACCTTATTGGCATGATTCTTGCTATAGGTTTATTTAGGAGTATTCATATGGGTATGGATAAAAAGATTGAAAAGAAGAAATGGCCCTTAAAAAGGGTAATTAAATGGAGTGCGATCGGTATTTTTGTGTTGGCTGTGGCCTATGGTTTAATTTTTAAAACCGGTGGTTCGGTGCTGAATGTCCGGAAAGAACGTTTGACGATCTCAACGGTAGTGCGGGGGCCTTTTCAGGAGTTTATTCCCATCCTCGGTAATGTACTGCCCCAATATTACGAATATTTAAGCGCCTCTTTGGGCGGCAGCGTAGAGAAAATTTTTTTCCGGGCCGGATCAAAGGTCAAGAAAGGGGATAAAATCCTGAAGTTGTCCAATACCAACCTGCTTATGACCATGGTAAATAACGAGGCCCAGATCAACCGGGCCAGCAATGACCTGCGGGCAACCCGCTTGCAATTGGAACGGAACCGCCTGAACCTGAAACGGGAACGAGCCGAGGCCGAGTACTACTTAAAGCGGATCAAAAAGGATTTTGAGCGTAACAAAGTATTGTTCGATGAAGGATTAATTTCAGAGAAGGTATATAGCGACTTAAGGGATGAATGTGAGTATATGAAGAAGAGACGGCAATTAACCATCGAAAGCCAGGAACAGGACCTGAAGTTCAGCGGAGTGCAGGTGCGCCAATTGGGGGCTTCGGTAAACCAGATGCAGAAGAACCTGGAACTACTGAAAGAACAGTTGGAAAACCTGACAATCCGGGCCCCTATATCCGGTCATTTGACTTCCTTAGAAGCCGAAGTCGGTCAATCGGTGCCGCCGGGATTAAAAATAGGCCAGATCGATGATATGGAAGGCTTTCGGGTGCGAGCGGAAATCGATGAACATTATATCAACCGGGTTGAGGTGGGCCGGAAGGGCGCCTTTGATTTCGACGGGGGCAATTATGAATTGATCGTCAAGCAGGTTTATCCAGAGGTAAAGGAGGGGAAATTTGCAGTCGACCTGGAGTTTCCCGGGGAGCAAGCCGCCGGCATCCGGCGAGGGTTAACGCTGCATATCCGCTTACAATTGAGCGAAATGTCCGAGGCGGTGCTCCTGGCCCGGGGTGGATTTTACCAGGCCACCGGCGGAAATTGGGTGTTTGTAGTGAATAACTCCGGCAGTTTTGCCGTCAAGAGATCGATCCGTTTGGGCCGGCAGAACCCGGAATATTTCGAGGTTCTCGAGGGGCTGGATCCCGGAGAGAAAGTGATTACATCATCCTATGAGAATTACGGTAATATCGAACGTTTGCAATTTTAAAGTCTGCGGCGAAAAAAAAGGAGAATATGAATGATTGAGACAAAAAACTTAAGGAAAATCTACACTACGGAAGAGGTAGAGACGACTGCTCTTAATAGGGTAAATTTAAAAGTAAGGGAGGGAGAATTTGTGGCAGTTATGGGGCCATCGGGCTGCGGCAAATCGACCCTGCTGAATATCCTGGGATTGTTGGATAATCCCAGCGACGGCGAGTACCACTTCTTTGACGAGGAAGTATCGAAATTTTCGGAAAAAAAACGGGCGCTGCTGCGCAAGGAGAATATCGGGTTCGTATTCCAGAGCTTTAATCTCATCGATGAATTGACGGTCTATGAAAATGTCGAACTTCCGCTACTTTACCTCAAGGTGTCGTCTTCCGAGAGAAAAAAGAGAGTAAACGAAGCATTGGAGCAGATGCAGTTGATTCCCAGGAAGAATCACTTCCCCCAGCAGTTGTCCGGTGGTCAGCAGCAGCGTGTGGCTGTAGCCAGGGCGATTATCGGCAAGCCCAAATTGATTCTTGCCGACGAACCTACCGGTAACCTCGATTCGGCCAATGGCGAAGAGGTTATGAGCATCCTGACCAAACTGCATGAAGAAGGTACTGCCATCGTGATGGTGACTCATTCTCCCGCTTATGCGGATTACGGTCAACGAACCATTCACCTGTTTGACGGACATATTGTTACGGAAAATATCAACAAAGAATTCAAATTGTAAGTCCCGGATCGAGATCATAGACCGGGAAGCCGCGGATGCGGATGCCGGAATATAATGAGTTACACCCGAAAGGAAAAAGATGAGGAATTTATGAGAGGTTAAAATGAAGAAAATAATGTTTATTATCTTCCTGGCGCTGCTTTATTTTTTTGTCCTGATTTATTAGTCTTAAGGAAGAACTGAAAAGATATACGGTAATCGGAGAACCGGAATGTTTGAATCTCCCCCAACTGGGAAGCACCGGATGAAGCCCTATTTTGAGAATATGATGACGGCCAGGACAATGACGGCGATAACAGCGAGTACGGTTAACGCGATTTTAAGTGCGCTGTAAGGCCGTTCACCCTGCACTTCCCCGGTCTGACCATTGATCAGGAAACGGTAGACTTTGTCCTTAAACCTGTAGGAACTAATCCAGATGGGCAGCAGGATATGCTTAAAGGTGATATCGCTGTAAGAGGTGTTCACACCGGTAATCCGCTGCTCAGCGCCGCCGATATCGCTGCGGATGGTCGAACGGATGGTGGGCTCCATTTTTGATTTGGCTGTTTCCATTCCCGCTGTCACTGCCACCTGGTACGCTTCGCTTCTGAAACCGCTTAAAAATTTGTTGTCAAAGGGTACCAGGTCTTTGAGATACCAGGGTTCTAATTTCCACGTGTATTTTTTAGGCAGGGAGTTACTGGCAATTACGAGAACATCGTCAAAATTTACCCCCACACTGCCCGATACGGAAGTCCACCGGGTACGCCGCACCTGCCGCTGCCTGGTTACGGATTCACCCTGGTCATTGGTAGTGGTATAGGTTTCGGTTTCGTAATAATAATCACCCCGTTGACCGGTATAGGCGCTGTAGGTATTGGCATCGTAGGTCCAGTAGGGGAGATATATACCCTCTATCTTTTCATTCTGCGTGTTTTTCTTAAGATCCGATGGGGCAAACCAGAGTTTTTTAATCCAGGTTCTGAAA
>JAGLQA010000181.1 GCA_023137075.1 Candidatus Aminicenantota bacterium | reverse complement strand
ATGGGGGTCCAATGTGATCGACGCACCGCAGCTGTCGCATCGAACCGTCACAATTTCGATTTTTTCTTCTTTGTCTAATTTTTTGTTTATGAAGTGCACATAATCGATCTCTTCAATTACCTCATCTTTCTGCTCGATTACATTCTCGGCGCCACAAAAGGTGCAGGTCAGGTTTGTGGTACCCGGTTTAAATTCCAGGATGGCGCCGCACCCGGTGCATTTTAGCCCACCACTGATCTTTTCTTTTTTTGTTTCTTCCATAATTATCGGGCCTCCTATTACAGGGGCGGTGGTGGTGGTCCCTGTTGAAATAGACCGGCCATTTCTCGGACCTCGGACGCTTTGGCCCATTGACCCATACCCTGGGCCCATACTAAGGTGTCGGGGGTTAAGGTTTTTTGCTGAACCATTTGCTGCAGGGTGAAGGCGTTAAAAGGTCCGGCCTGTTGACCGTTTACGACGACATAGTATTGTTTGGCGCCGGGTACCGGCGGCGGCCCTCCCGTGGGTTGACCCTGGGGCTGGGTTTGTTGGAACATACCCTGGGCCATCTGGCTGGCCATGGCAAAACCCATGCCCATGCCGATACCTTCACCGGCTGAACCGCTGGGATTCTTGGCGGCAGCTTCCAGGGAATTGGCAGCCTGGTACTGCATGTAGTTATTCAGGTTGCCTATCACACCCATGCTGCTTCTCTTATCGATGGCTTCTTCCACTTCGGGCGGGAAGGAGATATTTTCGATTAAAAATTTGGTCAGTTCCAGCCCGTATTCATTGAATTCGTCCTGGATTTTATCATGGACCATTTCCGAGAGTTCGTTGTATTGGGCAGCCATATCGATGACCGGGATTTTACTTTCGGCCAATAGATCGGCTAAACGCGTGATAATGATGTTCCGTAATTGGTCGGTAATTTCATCCGTGGTGAAATGGGCATCGGTGCCTGCGATCTCTTTGATCAAGGTGGCCGCGTCTTCTACCCTGACAGTATAGTTGCCGAAGGCGCGTATACGGACGGGACCGAATTCCGGGTCTCGCATCATCACCGGGTTTTTTGTGCCCCATTTCCGGTCGGTAAAATTGCGTGTGCTGGCAAAGTATATTTCCGCTTTAAAGGGGCTGTGGAATCCGTACTTCCATCCTTTTATTGTGGTCAGGATGGGGATGTTCTTGGTTTCCAGGGTATAGGTGCCCGGTTGAAATATATCGGCGATCTGTCCTTCGCTGACAAAAACAGCGACCTGGGATTCCCTGACAACCAGTTTCGCTCCGTATTTTATCTCATTTTGATAACGTGGAAAACGATAGAGCATGGTGTCATTTGATGGGTCCAGCCATTCGATAATATCAATGAATTCGGCTTTAAGCTTTTCAAATATTCCCATTTTCTTTCTCCTTTATCATAATTTTTTTTCTTAGCAGCCGTAAAAAACCGGCAGCGCCGCAATAATGAATTATAGGATATAACCCCCAAAAAAGTCAAGCCGTAATTCCGGTTTTTTGCTTTTATTGATTTTGCTTGAAAAACTGATATAATCTACCTATGAAAAAGATGACCCGGTTTATCGAGTCGATGAGAGTGAAACAGTGGGTGAAGAATATCTTTATATTTGCCCCTATGATATTTTCTCTCAACTTCTTTCAGAGTGATTATATTGTAAATAGTGTGATTGCCTTTATCTTGTTTAGTCTTTTTACAGGCGCTATTTATGTTTTGAATGATTGTTTCGATAAAGAGAAAGATAAACTCCACCCGGAAAAAAGGAAAAGACCCATTGCTTCCGGGAC
>JAGLQA010000180.1 GCA_023137075.1 Candidatus Aminicenantota bacterium | reverse complement strand
CCCGGAATGGTCCTGGTGCTGGCCCGTTAACCGACGTATCATTTACAACCGGGCATCAGTCGATCCCAGTGGAGTTCCCTGGGATAAAGAACATCCTGTCATTGCCTGGAATGCGGTTACGAAAAAGTGGGATGGCGATGTGCCCGACGGCGGTTGGGCGCCCGGATCCAAACACCCCTTCATCATGAAACCGGAAGGACATGCACGGCTTTTCGGACCCGGACTGGTAGACGGCCCATTTCCCGAACATTACGAACCTCTCGAGAGCCCGGTGAAAAACATGCTTACCGGCCAGCAAAACAACCCGGCCATCAAAATCTGGGAGCCCGATAAGATCGGCACTTCAAAAAAATTCCCTATTGTCGGCACCACATACCGTGTGACCGAGCACTGGCAGGCCGGCGCCATGACCCGGAATCTCCCCTGGTTAGTTGAACTTGTTCCCGATGCTTTTGTTGAAATGAGTGAAGAACTGGCAAAGAAAAAAGGGATTAAAAACGGTGATAAAGTGATAATCTCCACGATGCGCGGCAAAATGAATTCGTATGCTGTGGTGACGAAGCGGGTTAAACCCTATAAGATCGGGAAAAAGACGGTTCACCTTATCGGTGTAATCTGGCATTTCGGTTATGGTGGGTTGGCAACAGGTGGCAGCGCCAATGTCTTGACACCTCATGTAGGTGACGCCAATACCATGATTCCCGAATACAAAGCTTTCTTGTGTAATATCAAGAAGGCATGAGGATAGGGAGGAATATCATGAGTAGAAAAGGATATTTATACGACGGAACCAAGTGTATGGCTTGCCGCGGTTGTCAGGTAGCGTGCAAGCAGTGGAATCAACTTCCCGCGGAAAAGACCACATTCTTCGCCGAAGGCGGCGGTTACCAGAATCCACCGGATTTAACCATGCTAACCTGGAACTTAATCGAGTTCAAGGAGAAAGAAGAGAAAGGTAAAGTAGCCTGGCTGTTCAGGAGACGCTCGTGCAATCACTGCACCGATGCGGCCTGTATCGATGCCTGTCCGGTGGAACCGGTAAAAGCAATGACCCGTCACCCCGAATACGGAACGGTCTATGTCAACCAGGATCTCTGCATCGGCTGCGGTTCCTGCGTGGAGGCCTGTCCCTTTAAGATTCCCTTTGTGGACGAAAACCTTGAAAAGGCTTTCAAGTGTTGGGCCTGCACCGACCGGGTGGATAACGGCAAGGTAACGGCCTGCGCCAACACCTGTCCCACCGGTGCCCTGCAATTCGGTGACCGCGATAAGTTGGTTAAAAAAGCGGAAAACAGGCTGAAGGAACTGAAAGCAAAAGGTAAGAAAGCCTTTATCTATGGTCTTAAAGAACTTGGAGGACTGGGAACAATTTATGTCCTGCCGGGGGAAATTAAGGACTATAACCTGCCGGAAAATCCGCAGGTAAATGCCTATCTAAAGGAAGTGGAAAAGTTGATCAAACCGTACAAAGACCAGGGGAAATTGACTGCCACTATAGTTAAAACAGCCTGGAACCACGTAAAGCAAAAACACAATCTTGCCTAACACAAGGGCATAGCGTAATAAAAAGGCGGCCGGGAAACCGGCCGCTTTTATTATAATTCATGTTATCGAATAACCGGTCTTCGCTGTTTCAGCTAGGTGAAGTCGTTGGAAGAAACAAAGTAAATTATCAAAAATTTAAAAACTCAAACCAATTTTAAAGAAGGAGAATTTTTCATGAAAGTAAGAAAATTATTTATGTGTTGTGCCGGGGCCCTGGTTTTATTCATGATCCCGTTCACAACTTCCGGTATCGAACTGGCTGACAATTTTAATTTTTACGGGTTTGTTAAGCTTGATATGCATTACCAGGATGGCGGTATGAATAGTATATTAGCGCCCCGTTATGCCAAACCCGGGGGCGGCAATCTCGCCTTCACGACCATGAACACCCGTTTCGGTTTTAAATGGAAAGGTTCGGAAATCGGCAAAGGCTGGAAAATTGCCGCTCAATTGGAATGGGACCTTTTCGACGGCGCCAGCGCCAACCAGATGAAATTCAGGACCCGTCATGCTAACTTTACGCTCACAAAAGGAAAATCCAATTTCTTATTCGGCCAGTTCTGGGATGTTTTTGCCCCCCTGGGCCCCACCACCCTCATGACTAACGGATATTTGTGGCAGGTAGGTAATTTGGGCTTCCGGCGGGCACAGATTCGTTACACTTACTCTTCCGGGAAAATTATTTTTGCCGCAAGCGCCAATGATCCCACCAGCGCCGGAGCAAGGGCAAAGAAAATGCCGATCATGGAAGCCAGGGTCGGACTTAACTTAGGCGCAAAAGGGAAGATTAAGATCGGTGTGTCCGGGGCTTATGGAAAAGAGACAAATTACGGCGCCGGTTATGAAACCGATGTGAACATTATGGGTGTGTGTCTCGATTGGAATATTCCCTTCGGTTCATGGGCTTTCAAAGGTGAGTTTACTTCCGGTAAAAATTTGAAAAATTTCCTGTCTCGCGCTGATGTGTATAACAATGTCATAGCCCGGGAATTTGAAGCCAAAAAAGTAAATTCTTTCTGG
>JAGLQA010000018.1 GCA_023137075.1 Candidatus Aminicenantota bacterium | reverse complement strand
GCACAGTCGGTGACGGTTTTGCCTCAACCTGAGCCGGAAAGTTTCAGCCGGGTGATAGGTGATATAAATTGGCATTTAGAAATATCGAATGGACACGTTGTCCGGTTTCCCCGAACCACCCGCATGGAAATCTATTGGATTTTTCATTACCCGGCGAAAATGTATAACAGGAGGGGCGTCTGGGTCGAAGCGCTGCGCCTTTTAGACCAAATCTGTCCCGAGTCGGAGACGAAAGATGGCGTTATAAGGCGGGTTGTTCTATACTGCCATTCAAAAGCCGGTGTGCGCTATGACAGTTATTTCGGAAGCTGCTATTTTACCGACGGCGGTGAGGGAGGGGTATTTAAATTAAAAGCTTTCCTGGAAAAGGTAATCGCGGTCTGCAATTGTTACGACCAGGCCGGGGCCGTGCAAACCCTGCTGGGAGCGGTGGGGATTGAGGTAGATTGGCTGTACATGAATCCCTTCGGCTTCATCAATACTACCCGGTTGGTTGGCCGGGAAAAATGCAACAACCCACTCTTTTTATCCGAACCCGATGACAGGCATGTGCCGGCAAAAATTGTCCCCAGGAACGATCCGAACCGCACCGGTTTTGATAATCATGCCTTTTGCGGTATAAAAAAAGGGAGACGAATTGTTATCCTGGATGCCTGTGTCGGCCCTCATCCGGGTGAAACATCCCCGCAACACTATTTAAAGGAAAGTATCGATAGAGAAACGACGCTGTATGGTAAGGGGAATATCCCTCGCAGCGGAACGGTTAAAGATATCCGGACAT
Source organism: Candidatus Aminicenantota bacterium (assembly GCA_023137075.1). Taxonomy (GTDB): domain Bacteria; phylum Acidobacteriota; class Aminicenantia; order UBA2199; family UBA2199; genus JAGLQA01. The sequence continues at coordinate 2,420 of JAGLQA010000018.1, read as the reverse complement.
ATCCCGGGGTATTGCACGTTGATGTTCTCGGCTGCGAAATCCCGGAAGAAAAAAGAAGCCTCGCACCATTTCACGAAGACGGGAGGGTAAAGGAATTCAAAGAGCGTATCGATTTTGAAGCGTGCGGCAAAAACCCGAAAAACGAAAAGGGCGTGGTTTGCGATTGGGACGAATCATTAAACAAGATGGAAGAAGAGATGCAGCGCCCGGAATTAAAATTGGGGAAATTGGAATTCGACGATTTCCGGTTCGGCTGTTATGCCGGTGTGCTGGAACGGATTTATCGTAAAAATAAGGAAAGGTTGAGAATCGAAATATTCGTCTCGAACAAAGGCATCGAGGCAGCCAAAGAGCGGTTACTTAAGCTTGCGACAGCCACCTCGATGGGCAACATTCCTTTTAGAAAAAGCCCCGAAAACCCCGGGCATTTATGTGTGACTGCCGATATCCGGGGCAGGAAAAAAGTTATCTGTGTGTTCCATAACATCTGCTTTTTCGTGGAAGCCCACGACTCTGCCGCAGACGTGCTGCCGGTATTGCGCCGGCTGTACGCTGTCGCGCAAAACCACGTCGTGGACAACCTGTCGGATTACGTCCCCAAAATAGAAAAGATTTCCGTTTCACCTCCCTCGCAAAAGATAAAAATCGGCGAAGATGTAAATATGGATATAATCCCTGCCCAGAACCCGGCAAGCAACTTATTGTTGGTTTTCCTTATCGAAGGAGACAGCCTGATATTCGAGCATGAAGAGTTTTACTCGGAAGAAACCAATAAGGGTTCGCTGAGATTTAGAGGGAAAAGTCCCGGCGGGACCAGGGTGTTTCCCATATTGGCAAATTGGCAAACCCTGCTGTGCTCGACCCGGGAGGTAAAAATAACGGTTGCATGAAAAAAAATCAACGGCCCGGAGTAGATCCTATGAAATTGGCAAATTTAACCTTGATCGTCACCGATGATTGTAACTATCACTGCAGTTATTGTTTTCAAAAAAAGCAAAAAAACTACCTGAATCATGAAATCATTAAACGGGCGGTGGATTTTTTTTATCCCTTTTTTATAGAAGATGGCGATGTGTATATCGTTTTTTACGGGGGGGAACCGCTGCTGGCTTTCGGGCAAATCGAATATGCCGTCTCCTTGATCCGCAAAAAAAATAAGGTGGAAAGAAAAAAGATAATTTTTTCTTTAACCACCAACGGCAGCCCTGTCACGGAAAAGATGCTGCGTTATTTAAATGCGCACAGGTTCTCCGTTATGTTGAGCTGTGACGGCCTGGCACAGGATATAAGCCGGAAGCCCGGGACCATGTTACAAATGCAAGACTTGATCGGGCAGTTTCTCAGCCCTGCTTATTCGGGTATTAAATTTTCCAGCAACAGCGTGTTTACTCCGGCCACCATTCCCCGGTTTTTCGAATCGCTGCGCTACATTATCGAACTCGGAGTACCGGAAGTGCAATTCAGTCTCAACACCATAGAACCCTGGAACCGGTCAGCCTTGACCATACTGGAGAAGGAATTAAAAAAATTGGCGGATTACCTGCTTTTCCTCTACAAAGATAAAGGAACCATCCCGGTGGTAAATTACCGGAATGCGAAATCCTCCCCGGGGAAGGGTTTTTTTTGCTCCGCCGGCCGGGACCGCATATCGGTCAGCCCTAACGGAGATGTGCACGGCTGTTTTTTATTCCATGACTATTTAACAGGTAAAGAAGCGAGCGAGGACTACCGCAATTACAGCTTTGGAAAATTGGATCATTTTATCAAGCGCTTTGATTCGGTTTATCCTGCCATCATCGAAAACTACTCTATACTGAGGCAGAGTTCTTTTTTTAGCGACGAGCAGTTTTGCTTTCTCTGTGATGCGGTAAAAGAGTGCCGGGTCTGCCCGGTTATTGCCGCCCATTCCACCTCTTTTATCGGGAAAATTCCCACCCGCATCTGTACGCTTAACCGCATCAAGGAAAGAGAGAGAAAAAAATTCCATGAAACCAAAGAGAATTTGCATGTATAGTTTATTGAAAATCCGGATCTATTCGTGTTATAATAAAATTTTGAGAGCAATGAAAATAATAATAATAATAACTCGTGTACGAGTGATTTTTTTGTCACCAACGTGTAAAATTTTGAATCCATAAATTAAAAGGAGGCAACCATGCAAACCCTAAAGGGAATTAATTTAAACAAAAGCCTGGGTTTAGTGGAGGATTTTGTCAGGTCGGTACCGGCGGGAAATTTCGACAAAACGCTGAAAAGGAAAAAAGAGCAGGCTGAATCGGCGCTCAACCATATGAGAGGTATTTTTAGTGACCAACATACTGAGGAGGGGTGCTGCCATGCCGGTCAGAAATCTCAGACCACTCACCCTCCGGAGTGAATAAAACATCCCGATGAATGTTCATAGAAAATAGAACGGCAAG
>JAGLQA010000179.1 GCA_023137075.1 Candidatus Aminicenantota bacterium | reverse complement strand
GCAAAATTTTGCGTCTCTACGGTTCTCGGAATACCCTATACTAAGCTAAAAGAATTTTTATTATAATAACATAAAAAAATTCCTCTTTTGATTTTTTTATGTGGATAAGATGAACAAACATTATAATGTCGGCGCCATTATCCTTGCCGGGGGGAAAGCGACACGCATGAACGGGGATAAGGCGCTTCTACCTGTTTCCGGGGTAAAGTTGATCGAAAAAGTTGCTCGCAATCTTGAGCCTTATTTCGGGGAAATTTTAATTAGCGCGCGTTCTAAGGAGATGTTTGATTTTCTTCCCTACCCGGTTGTGGGGGACGAGCGGCCCGGCTGCGGTCCCCTGATGGGCATACTATCCGCTCTTCGTGTTTCCGGGAATCCTATCAATTTTGTGATTGCCTGCGATATACCGGAAGTCAATATCGACTTTCTTGAAAAGATGACCGCCTTTATCGATTCTTACGATATCGTTGTACCGACTTCCGGGGAAAACAAATTTGAACCCCTTTTTGCCTTTTATAGCAAAAAATTGATCCCCATTATAGAGGATTTATTGAATCAGGGTATCCGGAAGATTAATAGGCTTTATCCGAAATGCCGGACGAAATATGTTCCCTTCGACAATGACGGTTGGTACCACAATCTCAACACCATGGCAGATTACCTGGATTACCTTAAAAAACCTTAAAAAGAAAAAAAGTTGACATAATAGAGATTTTTATATATATTATATGTAGTCATTAATGAGACTACAATAATAAGTGAAGGAGGTAGCGAGACGTGAGTATTGCCGTTGATTTATTAAAAGCCGACCGCATTGGGATCAGGGATTTGAAAGAACATCTGTCGACAAAACTTCTAGATAAGCTGTTCGTTATAACCGATAGAGGAAATCCCGTAAGTGTAAATTTACCTTATTCGGATGTACTGGAATTAGTAGATATCATCGATGAACTTACGGATTTGGAAACCTTAAAAGCGGTTTATGAAGGCAGGGAGGCGATAAAGGCAGGTGAAGAGGGTATTCCTGTTTCCAATCTTTTTGATAGTATCCGATTCAAGCGGAGATGACATACGACGTCAGGTTTCCGAACCACTCAATTGAGAAGAAATTTAATAAAGTCATTTCAAAGATTCCGCAAATAAACATTCAAGATCAAATTATGGAATCGATAGAAAAGTTGGCTGCGACTCCCCGGCCTTATGGAAAGAAACCTTTTAAAAGACTCAAACCTCCCATTCGGTTCTACCGGTTTACGGCACAGTACCGAATCAGGATCGGGGATTATAGGGTGCTCTACGATATAGATGATGATAAAAAGATTGTATGGATATTAGCCCTGAGAAAGAGAAGCGAAAGAACCTACGTATGATGAGAGGATTAAGAGCTAACCAGTGATATTTTAATCATTTAAGTTCACTTATTTTAAAAACGTAGGCATAGTGGCAGGGGACCTGGGCCGGGGTTATCAGCGGCGGGTGAATGACCAGCTTGCCTTCTTTTACCTGCCACTTTACCGGCTGTTTCAATCCCAACATACTGACGGTGGTTGCGGAAGTCGGTTTAATACCGTCGATAATAACCGGCTTTTCCGGCCAGGTTGTGCAGATAATATAAAGATGATTGCTCTTGAGGGTGTAGTAGATTCCTTTTTGCTTATTCGCTTTGTGGCGTGCCTTTTTTTTCCAGGGCCGGGTGCCGTAAATGGCTTCACCGTTGATTTCGAGCCAGCGGCCGATGTCTACCAACCGCTGCTGCATGATAACGGGGATACGACCGTCGGCAGTAGGTCCAACGTTTAATAATAAATTTCCACCCCTGCCGACAATGTCGATCAGTTCATGGACCAATTCTGCGGATGTACTGTAATCGTCCAGGTTTTCGTCACGGTTAAATCCGTATGAACCGCCCACGCCGCGACTCTCTTCCCAGGGATGCCCTACTCCCACCACGTCGCTATCTTCATATTCACTGGAAAAATAATCGCCGTGTTTACCGGGAGTATCGCTGCCCCAGCGGTCGTTGACAACCACTTCGTCCTTGTTGGGCGCGTGGTTGTACAACCAGGCCAGGAAATCTTTTACCTTCCACTGGCCGGCGGTTCGGTCCCATTCGCCGCCGTCGGAAAAGATAAGGGCCGGTTGATAATTGTTTACCAATTCCTTCAATTGGGGGATTAGGTGAGCAGATACATATTTATCGCCGGGTATTTTATATTTTTCCACGTATTTTTTGTTGATAAAATAACCGGTGTCGGTACGGTGGGTGGGCGTGCTTTCCCACTCGATAATGGAATAGTAGAGACCCATTCGTAAGCCTTTTTTCCGGACCGCGCGGGTCAGTTCACCTACTAAGTCCCGTTTTGGCCCCACAGCCATGCTGTTCCAATCCTTTTTGTATGGGCTCTTAGTGGGCCACAGGCAGTAACCGTCGTGGTGTTTACTTGTGAGCACCACGTACTTGGCGCCGGAACGGGCAAAAAGTTCCGCCCAATAATCCGGGTCGAATAGTTCCGCCTTGAACAGGGGAGCGAAATCGCGGTACTCGAAATCCGGGCCGTAGTTTTCTCGGTGAAATTCCGCGCCGCCGTTTTTTTCATCTTCCATGACCCGGGCGTAATACCATTCCGCATAGGATGCATATCTGCCCTGCGTCACTTTTCGCCAGGCCGGTACGGAATAGACGCCCCAATGAATAAAAATGCCGAATTTAGCATCCGAAAACCATTGGGGAATGGGCCGCTTATCCAGGGATTCCCAGGTGGGTTTGAATTGCTCCGCGTGCGTTGTCAGGTTCATTAAAATTCCCAATAAAAATATCACTGAAAAACCAATCGGTTTTTGATTTTTTTTTATAATTTTTCTCATGCTTTATTCTATAAAAAAATGAGACAAAACACAAGAAA
>JAGLQA010000178.1 GCA_023137075.1 Candidatus Aminicenantota bacterium | reverse complement strand
AAACGGGGTCGCGTCTCCGTTTCGTTTCTTTATAAAGCAGGGGTGTACTTCCAGATATTGATATACCCATCTCTATCGGAGGCAAAATAAATCTCATCGGTCACTGCCCAGAAGGGATGTAAATCCTTGCCCTTGTGTTTCGTCACCCGGGTGAATTTTGTGCCGTCCAGGTTAATGGTCCATAAATCGGAATAATTATTGGCATATCCATATTTAAATCGCCGGCCATAGGTTCCGGTAATGATTGAAAAAAGGACTTTTTCCCCGGTTCGGTTCAAACAAAACGTGCCGACTCCCCATTTTTCACCCTGGATAATTTGCGTATCATTCCCGCCGTCCATATCCATGACCCATAATCCGAAATAATTATTATTCGCTTTCTTATACAGGATGCGCCTGCCATCCGGCATAAATTTCGGCATTAAACCCCTGGAGACTTGAGTTAATTCACCGGTTTTTAAATTCTTGATCCAGATATACCACTGCTTATCTAAGACAGAGAATTGCGAGAATGCTATCCGGGTGCCATCGGGCGACCAATTGGGGGAACCATCGTTATTGTCACTATCGGTTACCTGGATTTTAGCGGAGCCTCTCTCAACATTCATCACGAATATATCGAAATTTCCATTGCGATTCGAAGAAAAGGCAAATTGTGACCCATCGGGAGAAAAAACCGGGTTGATGTCATGGGAAGAATGGCCGGTCTTTTTTATGCTTGACTTAGAATAGATGTTCTTTTTTAAATAAATATTATAATCGCCATCCCGGTTTGAAACGAATAACATTTTTTTCCCGTCTGGACTAACAGCAGGTTCAAAATCGGTTTTTTTAGTAAAGGTAATTTGTGTTAGGTTCCTGAAGCGTTCAACATTGGTATTAATCTTTTTTACTGCCTGTTGTTTGCAGCCCGTCAAAAAAATCATAACTATGATTATGATTACCAAAAAAAATAGATTTTTTTTCATCATGCTATTTTTCCTCCTTTATTTATAATTAACCATGTTATTATATGGTTTATTTCTTTTTCGCAGGTAAGGGGCATAGAGTTTTTGCAGGTTCTTGTTGATCTCCATACCCTTTAAAAGCGATACCCTGGCCTCCACTTTCGTGGTAAGGCGTTCCGTTTCCTTATTCTCGGTTTGTGCCCGGAGCTGTAATAAGATACCTTTCAGAGCATGGTTTTCGGCATAATTGGGATTGATGTCAATCGCTTTTTGTAGGAACATGAGTCCTTTATCGATATCCCGGGATGCCGCTGCCGGCTGCCACCTGGAGATTTCCCACTCCGCTTTTCTCCAGTTTAGCCTGACCATGGTAAGGTTGGTGTGAATATCTTTCGGATTCAATTCCGCGGCTTGTTTAAGGGAAGCCTCCGCCCTTTCGAAATAGAGCCGGGGATTCTGTCTTGCGATCATCTGCCGGCGCGCTTTTAACAGTGCGCTTTCCCCTTCCCGCATGTAAATTTCATAATATTTCGGGTTGAGGGTTTTAGCTTTCTGCAGCAGCGCGTCCGCCTGCTTGAGGAAACTCATGGGTGACCGGCGACTATTAACCCGGGACAGGGCCTGCAGGATGTAGTTTTCAGCCATACGAATGTAAAGTAACGGGTCGTTGGGATTGACTTCCAGGCCTCTTTTATAATAGGCTTCCGCCTGCTTGACCCGCCTGCTGCAGTCCTTGTTCATCATGAAGTCATACTTAATCAGTATACTGCCGGCAGCCACCAGGCCTTTGTATAGTTCATTTCCCTTTGGATTAATCTTGACCGCCTGCTCGAAATATCGCAGGGCCTGGTTTATCGAACCTGTGGGAACATACCCGTAATCCAATTCATAGCGCCCGATATCTGTCAGGACAAAACCGGCGTTGGTGTAAAAATGAACAAAACCGGGGTTGATCTCTATCGCCTTTTCCAGGCTGCGGACAGCTTGTGTAAATGAGGGGCGGGGGTCTTCACCCCGGGCCATCATGGCGCCTCCCCGGAACCACGATGCGGCTGCCAGCCCATTGTGCAGGTTTACCAGGTCCGGGTTGATGGCCAGGGATTTCTCAAAATTGGCAATCGCCCGGTTCAGCGATTCCTTGGGGTCTTTACCCTGGGTGATTTCATATTGGGCGATGCGCACATATACATTGCCCATGCCGTTGTAAGCCCGCACATGGGTAGGATTGATTTCTATCGCTTTACTGAAATTGGCGGCTGCGGTGTGGAAGGTGGGAATCGGATCTTCCCCGTGATTCATATGGTACTCGCCTTTGATGCGGTTGATAATCCCGGTCATGGTATAAGCGTCGAAGTTTTCCGGTTCCAATTTTATAGCATTTTGTGCGGCGGCGGCAGATTGGTCGAATGCCTGTACCGGGCTTTTTCCGGAGAATATATGATAGCGGCCTAACAACCGGTATATAGACGCCTTCATCACGTAAGCATCAGCCAGGGCCGGGTCGATTTGCAGCGCTTTTTCACAATAAGATATGGCCCTGTCTACTAAGGGCTGAAGCTCACCGCCCCGGGAATGCAGTTTGATGGTTATGGTAAGCTCTAATACACGGCCTAACCCGGAATAACCCCGGATGTCACTTTGCCCTATCTCTATCACCCGTTGATAGGCGGCTTCCGCCTTTGATAAGTTTTCGAGTGCTTTATCATAGTGGTTTTCGTCCCTGGCGATTGCCAGGAAGATATTACCCTCTAATATTTTTGCCTGGTACAATTTGGGTATATCGTCCCGGTTTTTCGTGATTGCTTCCTGCAATGTGGCCCAGGCCCGGTCATATTTTTTCTCGTAAAAACCGATCAGGGCTTCGATGTATTCCGGGGATTCGCTCCAGGTCTGTCCACCCCGCCTGAAAAAACGGACCGCCGGTTCACGAAAGGTTCGCCCTATCTCTTTTTGCCGGGCCTCGCGCATCTCTTTGTTATAAATCCGGTTTGCTTTTTCGATTTCCTTCAAATACAACTCTCCCAACACCAGGCCGCGTTCGTAGGCAACTTCCGGTGTCCGGTAACCTGCTTGCCAGGCTTTTCCTAAGTGGATGTCGGCCTTATCGTACTCCTGCAGCGCTAAGTATCCGCGTCCCAGGGCGTAGTTCCCGGCTCCAAGGCTCAGCTTCCCCACCTCTTTCATTTTTGCTTCGATCCCCTTGATTTGCTGCCGGATATTATTCTTCTCCCGGGATATATTATGCAAGGGTAATAGATGCGCATAGCCGATAGTACTTTCTATTTTTTCGACTTCCTGGCCCAATTGTTGGGTGATCAACGCAAGTTGTGAGGCTGTCCATTTTGTTTTTAACCACATCCCGAAAAGTACAACTATTAAAACGGACGCAATCCCGATTACTAAGGCCGGCCACTTGTGTTTGGTCAGTTTCCGCCTGACACGGTAGATGATTGTAGTTGGCCGTGCCCGGATCGGGTCTCCGTCTAAATATCTCTGCAGGTCTTCCGCCAGGTCTTTAGCGGAATTATAGCGCCGGTTCCGCTCCTTCTCCAGGCATTTCATCACGATCGTGTCTATGTCGACCGGGATGCGGGGATTTATCTTGCGAACCGGTTGGGGATCATTCTGGATGACCTTCATGAGTATGTCTACCGGCGAATTACCGTCGAAGGGAATCTTTCCGGTAAATAATTCATATAAGGTAACGCCGAAGCTGTAAATATCACTGCGGTGATCTAAGGTTTTTAATTTACCCCTGGCATGCTCGGGAGACATGTAATAGGGGGTGCCGACCACCATACCGGTGGATGTCAGCCCGGGCGCTTCCTGTTCCCTGGCAATACCGAAATCCATTATATATGGTTTCCACTGCCCTTCTTCGGTTTGTTTGACCATTATATTTGCCGGTTTTATGTCCCGGTGAATCAACCCCTGTCGGTGCGCGGAATGAAGACCTAAGGCCGCCTCCTTCATAATCCTGATCATTTCTTCTAAGGTTAACTTATCCCTCAGTTCCCTCAAGTTTTGCCCATCGATGTACTGCATAGCGATATATGGATGCCCTTTATAGTCTCCCGATTCATATATTTTGCAGACGTGTATATGTTCGACCCGGGCTTGCGCGCGGGCTTCCCTCAGGAACCGTTGAACCACCTCAGGGTCTTCATTACGGAGTATCTTGAGTGCGATATGACGTTTTAAATTCGGATCATAGGCTTTCCATACATCGCCCATGCCGCCCTTTCCTAAGAGTGATACCAATGTAAAACGGCCCCAGGTTTTCGGTTGCTGCTCCATTTTTACTTATCTCCTTCTTAATTTTCCTTTCATTGCTTTCACAATTTTGCTCGACACCGGGTTGATAAAATGATAAATTTTTTCCATAGTCGTATTTTAAAAAAAATAGGCCGTTTTTTCAATAGATAGGCAAAATTTTTTTAAAATTTATTCATTTGAAAAATCCCGCTGTTTATGATATAAAAATAACCGGAACCAGAAAAATGAGGAGGTTACATGTCTTATAAAGGAATATCCGATTTCAGGAGCGATACGGTTACCAGGCCCACTGAAGAAATGAAAAAGGCAATGGTTAATGCCGAGGTTGGCGACGATGTGTTGGGCGATGATCCCACTATTATAAAACTGCAGGAGATTGCCGCCGAAAAATTGGGGAAAGAGGCCGCCCTATTTGTCCCTTCCGGTACTATGGGAAATACCATTGCCATGAAATTGGCCGTAGGAGAAGGCAAGGCCGTCCTCATGGAAGAGAGATGCCATATTTTTCATTTCGAGGCAGCCAATGTGGCACGAATAGCCGGTAGTTTACCCCGTATTTTACCTTCAAACCGGGGAGAGATTCCGATCAAATTACTCGAGGAAAATATTTATTCCACTTTGCGGGATCATATCCCGGAGACAAAGGCCATCACCTTAGAAAACACCCACAACATGTGGGGCGGAGCAGTATTAAGGCCGGATTATTTAAAAAGTGTTTCGGAATTGGCCAAAAAGAATAACTTGCATATGCATTTGGACGGGGCACGGATTTTCAATGCGGCAGTGGCGTTAAAGGTAGACGTCAGGGAGATCGTCAAATATTTTGACTCCGTCATGTTCTGCCTGTCAAAAGCCTTATCCGCTCCCATAGGTTCCATCCTGGCCGGACCGGAAGATTTTATAAAAGAAGCACGGTTGGTAAGAAAATTCTTAGGCGGCGGTTTGCGCCAGGTGGGAATCCTGGGAGCTGCCGGGATTGTTGCGGTTGAAAAAATGGTAGACCGGTTAGAAGAAGACCATATCCGGGCAAAAAGATTAGGCGAAAATACAGCCGGTATCAAGGGCATATACGTGGATATCAAAGAGGTTGAAACGAATTTTGTTATGATTAAGACGGAAACCATGGAGGCGCCGCTGTTTCTCGAGAAACTGGCGGAAAAGAACGTGTGGGCGCTGCCGATCAGCCGGGATACATCCCGGTTTGTTATCCATAAAGATATCGATGACCGGGATATAGAGATCGCGGCAAAGGCCATCCGGGAGGTAATGAATTAAGGGTAGATAATAGGTGGGATCGGTTGTAAAGAGGCGGCGACCGGATTTGAACCGAT
>JAGLQA010000177.1 GCA_023137075.1 Candidatus Aminicenantota bacterium | reverse complement strand
TTTAAATGAAGTTGAAATTACGTCCTCATTATAACACAAAAGAAATAGTCATAACAAATATTTTTTTACAGTTTTTTTTAGAAAAAATTAAAATGAAACAGTCGTATCTCCAATACGTCGCTGTAACTGCTTTTTTTATCCGGCCCCGAGTTAAAACACCTCGGCGAGGTCTGAAAATATAGTAGTATTTCGATACGAATCTAAGCATCAACGGGTAAAAATTCATATACTTTTCAAGCAAATTTACGTGCATCCGGTCAAAACACATCTGCATCATGAGGGAATGCATGTGCATCGAGAGAAAATACACGCAGATATCTGGGGACGGACGGCCTTTGGGCATATGTTTATGAAAAAAAATAATCAAACTCCCTGAAACCCAAAATTTTAGTCCCCTTAAATTCTTTCAGTACTAACAAATCTTCATCGCCTGTAATCAGATAGTTTGCATTTCCGTTACCAGCTAAATCCAGAAGAAAATTATCTTTTTTATCTCTACAGATACCTGTTTTATCCTTTATTTTTATCCATTCCGCCTTATAATGAATGATCCCGATAATTTCATCTATTTGTTCATCGTTAATATATTTTTTTATCTTTGGCCTATGAAGAACTTCAACCAATTCATCAAAAAGTTCATCTGAAAAAAGGATGATAAAATTTTTCTTTTTTAAATAATCCTTTAATTTTGCTAAAACTTTTCCAATCAGAAAACTTATCCATACTCCCGTATCAATTACAACTCGAATATTTTTGTCTTTTATACCGTTTTTTTCTGACATATTCAACTTCTTCGTTTATTTCCTCATTAGATAGGGGAACATCCTGCAAATCTTGCAGTAACATATCCAACCGTTTAGGAAACATATCTTTCTCAAGTTCTCTTAAAAGTATCATCTTGTCTTCATCGGGAAATTTTAGTATTATTTCTTTTACATTTTCGACACTCATCTGTGAAGGAGCCATTTTAAACCTCCGCTTTTAATATAGAATTTTATGCTCATTTTGTCAAGTTTAAGTTGTTAAGTTGTTGATTTTTTTGTCCGGGTCTCTGGTGACGGTGCCGTCCCCGTCTTTTCGACGCTTTAAAAAACATTTTTAATTATGAAACGTATAACCAGTGAAATGATAAATAATATACGCGCAAATATCAAGGAAGCAGCAAAACCATCCACGGTTGTGCCGGGGCACATCAGCAAGGGAAAGGGCTGGATTTACGCCTCACTGTTTTTAACCTTTGTCCTAATTTTCCCTTTATTAGTACTCTTTTTCCCCTTGCCTTCTCCACTATTGCCCGGAATCGCTTCCTTGATAGCCGCGGGTGGGCTAAAATTTCTTACATCAAGAAATATACCCGCCCCCACCCTCAGCCGCGCTCCTCCTTTTTAAAAACCTCACCTCAGGCGACCCCTATGCGTGGGGAGTCGCAGAAGGCACTTCGTGCCATCTCGAAGGTCTACCACAAGTTACGGAAAAAAGTTTGTTTTTTGTGCAAACTTTTACAAGGTATTAACAAAAAAAGGAGGAATAAAAAATGAAATATTCGGAAAAACCTGAAAATAGATCGCCCTTTTCAATACGAGTAAAACACACCCTGCAGCGACTGCGGGGCGGCGGCGTGGTGTATGATCTCAAACCTTACCGGAAGATATTAGATAAAATAAACGGTTACGATTTTGCCGGTTTACCGGACGGGTATTTAAAAAACCGGGCCCGGGAGTTAACCGCCCGGGTTAAAAGCGGCGCGTCATTGGACGACCAGATGATAGAGGCCTTTGCCCTGGTTCGGGAAGCGGCGCACCGGCTACTTCACATGCGGCCTTTCGATGTTCAGGTTCTGGCCGGTATCGTCCTGCACCGGGGCGAGCTGGCCCAGATGCAGACCGGCGAAGGGAAAACCCTGGCCGCTGTACTGCCTGTGTTCCTGAACGCCCTTGAGGGGAAGGGAGTCCATGTGCTTACTGCCAACGACTACCTGGCCCAACGCGATGCGGAATGGATGGGCCCGGTTTACGACTTCTTCGGCCTGACAACCGGTTATACCCGGGAAGGTATGCCGTCCTCCCGCAGACAGCAAGCCTTTCGGGCAGATATTACCTACCTGACCGCCAAAGAAGCGGGTTTCAATTTTTTGCGCGATCAACTCTGCTTTTCGGCACAAGACTTAGTGCACCGGCCTTTCAACTATGCCATCGTGGACGAGGCGGATTTTATTATGATCGATGAGGCCAGGGTGCCTTTAGTGATTGCCGGATCGTCCCCCAGATCGGAAACCGACCCGCTGCGCATGGCGGAGATCGCCTGCCTCCTACAAGCGGGCCGGGACTATGAGACCGATGAAAACCTGCGTAATATCAACCTGACCGAGGAGGGTTTAATCCGGGTGGAATCCCTATTAAAATGCGGCAGCTTGCACGATCCGAAAAACCTGCTGTTGTTCACCTCCGTCAATGTGGCGCTGCATGCCGAGGTACTGCTGCACAGGGATATCGATTACATTGTGCGGGACGGGAAAATAGAATTGGTGGATGAATTCACCGGCCGGGTGGCGGATAAACGGCGCTGGCCCCACGGCATCCAGATGGCCGTAGAGGCCAAGGAGAAGGTGAAACTGCAGCCCGAGGGCCGCATCTACGGATCGATTACCTTGCAGCATTTCCTGCGGCTTTATCCGAAAATGGCCGGTATGACCGCCACCGCCGAACCGGCAGCCGAAGAGTTCAAAGTCTTTTACGGCCTGAACGTGGTGGTCATTCCGCCCAATAAACCCAACATTCGCGTCGATGAGCCCGATATTGTCTTTAACCAAAAGGCGGCCAAACACCAGGCGTTAATCCGGGAAATCGGCCGGGTCCACGCCGCCGGCCGCCCGGTTCTGGTGGGCACAGCCAGTGTGGCCGAATCGGAGGAACTGGCCCAATCCCTGCAAAAAGTGGGGGTTCCCTGCCGGGTTCTCAATGCCAAAAACGACGATATCGAAGCCGGAATTGTCGCCCGGGCCGGCACATATAAAGCGGTCACTATCTCCACCAACATGGCGGGCCGGGGTACGGATATCCGTTTAGGCGGTGAGAATGAAGAAGACCGGGAGCGGATCGCTGGCCTTGGCGGTCTGTATGTGATTGGCACCAACCGCCATGAGAGCCGGCGCATCGACAACCAACTGCGGGGTAGGGCAGGTCGCCAGGGAGATCCCGGTTCATCGCGTTTTTTCATCAGCTTGCAAGATGACCTGATGCAGCGTTACAATCTCAAGGACCTACTTCCAAAAATATATTTATCCCGGGAAGACGATACTCCTATCGAAAACCCGGTAGTCGGCCGGGAGATTGCCCGGGACCAGCGCATCATCGAGGGCCAGAATTTCGAGATAAGGCGAACTTTGTACAACTACGCTCTCACCGTGGATATACAGCGGCAAATAGTGCAGCAGCGGCGAATGCATACCCTGTCGCTGCCTGGCTTCCCCTCTTTGCTTGGGGAAAAGGCCGCGAAACGTTACCGAGAATTGTGTTTATCCTATGGAAAAGAGACCCTGGAACTGGTGGAAAAGCATATCACGCTCTTTCATATTGACCACTGCTGGAGCAGCCATTTAGCCCGCATTGCCGACATCCGGGAAGGCATTCACCTGCAGCGGTTAGGCGGCTGTTCACCCTGGATCGAATTTCAAAAGGAGGTGGGCCAGGCATTCGCGGACATGCAGGTCCGGTTAGACGAGGAGATAGTAAAAACCTTCCGATCCGTAACCATCACGAAAGTGGGTATCGATGTGGAAAAAGAGAAGCTCAAAGGGCCGTCATCCACCTGGACTTACCTGGTCAACGACAACCCCTTCTCCAATTTCGGAATCGACCTGATTGCCAGCCGCAACATCGGTCTTTCGGCCGGGGTCGGGGCAATGGCCGCCGCTTATCTACCCGTCACTCTAATTATGTTCCTCATCCGGTCCATTTACAAATGGCTCAAAAAAAAAGAAAAAAAATGAGCTGGTGGTCTCCGAGTTTTTTTGTTGGCTGCGTTGAAATCCCGGTTTATCCTGTTATGCTTTTTATGTTTGACCGGCGATTAAATCCCGGTAATAGCCGTTGGATTTCAGGAGTTCCCGGTGAGTCCCCACGGCAATCAGACGTTTTTCATTCAATAATAAAACACGTTTTGCCTGCTCGATGGTTGATAACCTATGGGCCACTACAAAGAGGGTTTTTCCACGTACTATTCCCGGCAGGGCATTGAATATAGAACGTTCTTTCATACTGTCTAAAGCGGATGTAGGTTCATCTAAGACCAGGATATCCGGATTCTTGACCAGAGCCCGCGCGATAGCCATACGCTGCCTTTGTCCTTCGGAGAGATTGATGCCTCGTTCCCCCAATTTTTCCTCGTATCCAAGGGGCAAACCGGTAATAAAATCATGAATTCCCGCTGTTTCGGCTCCCCGGATTACGCTTTCTTCATCGATTTCGGGATTACCGTAGCGCAGGTTTTCCATAATGGTGCCGGAAAAGAGGAAGGGGTTTTGCGAGACGTAACCGATGCGTTTTCTCAAGGAACTTAAGCAGTACTCCGATTGGGGCAGCCCATCGAAGCGGATTTGACCGCTGCTGGGTTTGTAAAAACCGAGGATAAGACTCAGCAGTGTGGTTTTGCCGACGCCGCTGGGGCCGACAACAGCGATCCACTCACCGGGAGCAATCCGAAAACAGACATCTTCCAATATCATATCCCGGGAATCGTAAGAGAAAGAGACATGATCAAAGGTGATTTCACCTGAAAGTCGATCCACGCATTTACCTGTTTCCAGGTTCTCTTCAGGGACGATTTCAAACAGGGCAGAGACCCGTTCTAAGGAAGCCAGGGCATTTTGCAGGCTCAAATTAGCTGTTGCCAGGAAATGCGCGGGCCCATAAACATACCCGATATAGGCCTGGAAGGCCAACAGGGAACCCAGGCTCCACTGCCCTTTAATCACCCAATAAGCCCCTGCTGCCATAACCACCAACCGGGAAATCTCAGGCACCAATCCGAAGGCCAGGTTTGCCGCAGAATTCAGGGTCAGCCGCTCCATCCCGATTTGAAAAGCACTTCGCAACTCCGACATAATTCGCCTTACTGTGCGTTTTTCCGATGAGAATGCCTTAATCAGGGAGGTGGCGGACAGGGATTCCTGCATGACGCGGTTCACGTTGGCCTGCTGCTCCATGCCCTGGTGACTCAGGACACGAATTTTGCGGCCAAAAAAGCGGACACTCATTATCAGGACAGGTAGGACAATAAGCACGACTATTGCCAATTGCCATTTCAGGTAGAAGAGAAAAACCGTTCCACCTACGAAACGCAGGAAAGAGCCGGCGATATGCACCAAGGTACTGGAGAAGAACCACCTCAGCCCGTACACATCTCCCGTCAACCGCGACATCAGGTAACCGATTTCTTTAGAATCGAAGAAGGATTTAGGGAAACGTAAAGTTCTATCTAACAAATGGCACTGGATGTCCAGCAGTACCTCCTGTTCGAAGCGGGCAAAATAATAGTTCTGTAACACTCCGGCCAGCATGCCGGTCAGCTTAAGTCCCGCCAGCAGCAGTATAACCCCGGCCAGCAAAGCTAACTGCTTGCCGAGGATAACCTTATCGATTAAATAACGGGTGATAAGCGGGATAGGGAAACCCAGGATAGATGTAAAAAGGATAAGTACTCCACCCAAAACACCTTTACGCCAGTGGCGAGTTATAAATGGCACCAGGTTTTTGAGCCGTTCTTTTAGCCCGGCTTTCTTTGTTTTTTGGGCCAGCGGATCCTCGCTCAAGGTGCGGGATAAACCCTGTTTTAAAAAAACGAACCAGGATTTCATGATCTATTTGCCGGCGTTTGATTCACAGGTGCAGCCGGGTCATTCGGGGACGGCCGGAGGAAGTCGTCGTCAAACAGGTCGTTTAGAAACGTGTCCAAATCGTTGGCCGCCCTTTCTTCATCCACACCGCTAAAATGGTCTATGAGTTTTTGGAGTATATCCCGATAGGCAAGTGTTCCGTCACACAAATTCCAGATAAAAAGACCAGTCGCATTAATCCTTTTGGGCGGCCGGTTAGTTTTTATTAATAAAGCGGTATTACGTTTGTCACAGCAAAAGATTCCCCGGTTCCGGATTGGTCGCGTTTTGAGAATTTTATCCGGATTGCCTTTGAACGTCGAGGTTTGCTCCGGTTTAAAATTTAGGCGTAAATCCTTCGCTACCCAGAGGGGATGCGCTGCCAGGCTATCATAGTTTATTTCAAAAGCATGACGAGTTCTCTTCTTCTGGTAATTTTCCCAAAAGCTGTATTTCACCTCCGCTATGACTCCTTCTGTTCGGTCATATTTCGCCAATTCAAGCCACTCCCGGCTCCAACCGATGCGTTTTTGTGAAGCGGCGATCTCCTCTAAATCGCGGCGCATGAGGATAACAGCGGTATCTCTCCGGTTAAATATATGGATATATCGACATAAACAAGGACATTGTATAACATATCGTTGTTTTTTTTCAAGAAAAGAACACAACAAGTAAAGGCTGTCCATATCAAGATCATTCTCATCGATATATTGGCGCCCGAGATCATGGGCGATCATCCTGGCACATATCCTGGTACCTGAGCGCTGTGGCCCGGTGACCAATAAGTTGTCAAACCTGGCATACTTTTCAAACATAATAATATAAATTTCGCGAATAATGATTTTTTTCTTCCTGGATAAAGTGAAATCCTTTTTCCAGGACACCTAAAAAGAAGGTCATCTTTCTACGGACCTGATAAATCCGGCCTGCGAAGAACCAGGTCATAGGGTTTTTTACACCGGAAATATCCCCGGTCCGGGTACCAATATGCCACAGTACGTTTGCCACGCAAGTATTTAACCAGTAAGCCCTTATCGGTTTTTAAAGAAATCTTCTTTAAGACCGGGTGCCACAAATATGCGACAACTCCACTTTTTTTCAGGAGGGAATATTTTTTTTTGAAAAAAAATTTCAAGATTTTGTTCACGTAATTTACAGCATGATGTACCCGGGCTCTCAGGAATCCCGGTGTCCCTCCGAGAACCGGATACTTTTTGCCCTTTCGTTCAAAATGGGTGACCCGCCCCACAAGGTTTTCCGTAAGAACCGGATCATTATCCTTTTGGGGATTATTGTCTCCCCTGGTGAAAAGTCGATCCGCGTCCCGGGCAATCACGCGGTGTACCAATTCGTTACTATTTGTATTGACCTTTTGTTTACGAAATATCACAATATCACCGGCAGAGATATTAGACAGTGATTCCCTTTTATAGTGAAGGCAGTCGCCGGGAAGAAAGGTGCCCTTCATACTGTGTCCCCGGTAGAAACGAATGCCTTCTATCTCCA
>JAGLQA010000176.1 GCA_023137075.1 Candidatus Aminicenantota bacterium | reverse complement strand
CCCGACCCCGACATTCCCGAAGCCAAAAAGCTCGACATCTCCGCCGGTATTAATTTTTACTTTTAGCCTTCGGCGGCTTCTATGGGCGCCCACGCAGTGAGCCCGCTCCTGGCCGACTCCGTTCCACTCCGTCTTGCTCGGAGCGGCCTTTGCTTGCTTAATCCCACCTGCTTTCTCTACTTGCCGGACGGCATCTTTTGGCCCTGGGAAAGACGGAAGCCGGTGTCGTCCCAGCGGTAGGACGGCTCGAACCTGAGGCGGTAAGCAGCACGAACGATACCGGCATCGACGATCCAAAAGCCGCCGCGGAGCACCCGGTCCTCGCCGGTTGTAGGACCTTCGGGATTTTTAGCAGGACTTTTCTCATAGTACTTCTCATCATACCAATCCGAACACCATTCCCGTACATTACCTGCCATATCGAAACAACCGTAGGGACTCTTCCCTTGCGGGAATATTCCTACCGGGCTGGTACGTAGTAATCCTGATTCTATCGAATTGCATTTATTTTTGTCAAATTTATTTCCCCAGGGATAGGTTCTGCCATCCGTACCCCGCGCCGCTTTCTCCCACTCCGCTTCCGTAGGTAAACGATATTCCTTCCCTATTTTTTTACTCAACCATTTCGCGTATGCTGATGCTTCATACCAACTGACTCCAACTACCGGGAAGTTAGGGCCGTTCCACTTGCGATCATGCCAGTAGAGTGGTTCGCTGATATTTTTTTCTTCCTTCCACTGCCAGCCTTCCGGTGTCCAGAAATCTTCGTTCTCATATCCCCCATCTTCCACAAATCTGCGGTACTCCTCGTTGGTGACCGGGTATCTGCCGATTTTATAGGCATCAAGATAAAACGTTCGTTCAGGCTTTTCCCGGTCATAGGCTTCTTCGCTTTCCGATCCTCTTGTAAATTCTCCTGCTTCGACCTTTATCATCTTGTCTTTCTTGATGCGCGGGTCGCCCAGACTACCGAGAATGTCTCCCGCTTCAAAACGCTCTTCCACGGAAACATCGGATTCGATTATTGCCCTTAATCCATCACGAGCCATGGTTACGACCGTACCATCCCGCTTGTATGCCTGGATGTCTCGCAAGGCTTTCGATGCCAGGATATAAAGCCTCCTTTTTTCTTGTGACCCGCTTTCCAGGATCTCTTTTATAATATCATTACTATCTTTTTTGCGATTCAGGCTGATTAAACCGATATAGAGAAGGATGCTCTCATCCCACCACTCTTGTTCAAGAAACTCTTTATAATTTAATCCCTTGTCCAATATATATTTGGCTGTCAGGAACTCCTGGAAGGTCAAATGAGAAAATTCCATTTCACCCTGGCTTAAACGGTTCAACAATCCGCAGTTCGGTTCGATCTCGTTAAATAAACCCTCGATACGTTTCTTGTGTTGGGACGCGCTCTCTCCCTCATCCGGAGGAAAAACCTCCTGTGCAATATCCATGGCCTCATATGCTTCAATATTCTTGAGATTACGACTCTGCATAATGAAAGCTAAGCGCATCAGGCACTCCTCTATGCGCCCTACCTTATCCGGGTCCGCGGCATCCTGGAAACGCTTGTAAAGCAGGTTGCCCACAATACGATCATAAAGATCGGCCCGCTGTTCGGGCAGCCGCTTGCCGTCCTGGTAGAGAACGCATACGGCAGTTAAAAGAAGTGGATTCTGAGTGAAAATCGATATATGCTCATTGTGCTTGATATCCGATATCATATCCGCTGCCGTAAGCTCTGCCAGGCCTACTGCTTGCCCCATGACGGACCGGAACCAGGCGGAAATAAATCCATTGATCTTGTCGTTATCTAAGGGATTGATGTCATGCAGGTATTGACCGAACCGTTCAAGGGCTTTACCGGTTATTCCATGGGGCCGGCCCGTGATTAAGAAACGGTTCTTTTTATTGGCAAATTGAAACTCAGCTATCATTTCTACCAGGTGGGGACGAAGATGGTCCGGCACCTCATCCAATCCGTCTAACAAAAACAGTACCCTATTTTTAGAAAGATAGCCTTTTATGAGCTCCATCTTGAACGGGTATTGCCGTTTTTTTATATAATTTTCCAGGAGTGTTTCAAAAGTGATGTCATCGTGTTTTGAGCGAAGTCTCTTTTGGTAAATGGGCCATAAATCCTTTAAAAATACCGGCACCGGCAGGCAGCCGCTAAGGGATATAGGTCCCTGGCCGTGCGTTAACGCATAGGTCAGGTGTTTGATTAACGTGGTTTTTCCCATTCCGGCCGCACCCTTGAGCAGGATACAGTTCACCTTGCTTAAAAGCGTTTCGATATCGATGGCCGCCGGTTCTTTGGGTTCACCCTCTTTGTCACCCTTAACCGGTTCCTCTCGACTATCTTTTTCCGGTTTATGAAAGGGATTCGCGGTTTCGAGATGGATATACAATTCGGGAAGACTGACTTTGATCACTTCTCCTTTTTTGGACAGCCTGTCTATCGACAGCGTGGAATGGAAATTATCAATCCACTCTTTGTACTCCTGGGGTATTTCGAGCTTCACAAGCTCAAGTGGCTCTTTATCCACTTTTTTGCCGGATTCCATCTCCCGCAGCAGCCTGCTTAATGAAGGGGAAAATTTTGTCTGGAAATCGGAAACGTCGCTAAAAAAAGTTACCGCATTCTTTTCTTTGACTTTTTTAAGAAAAGCTTGCAGTTCGGCATATTTTCTCATTTCAATAAATTCCGGCAGCCATAGAACATTTTTATCTACAATAAAACAGATGCAGGGTTTACCCAGCTTCCTTGCTAATTCGTACTCCTGTTGGGTGATGGATTTTTTGCTCCCTTTGGGAACGTGTCCGTAACGGTGCGCATAAATACCGACAAAAATATCGCATTTACGGACATCTTCCGAACATACCTCCACCGGTTCTTGCGCCCTGGCCCCGAAGTGTTCCATAGCCAGAATTGCGCATTCATGCTTGATCACTGCGTCAATGGCTGCCTGGCGGTACTCTTTCAGGTCTTTTGAGGTTGAAGATATAAATACTTTCATCGGCATTGCTCCCGGTTTTTTATTTCCAATTTAAACCATACCATAACAAAAAAATTCTTGCAAGATTGAATGGCCTCCGGCGATTCCACCACGTGGGCAGGGGGTAAGGGCCGGGAGCCAAACTTTTTCAAAAGTTTGATCAAAACTTTTGTTTAGCCGCAGCACGGCAGGAAAAAAAATTCGTGGCTGAATTTAGTTCTCAGTAATACGAATGCTTTTATACATTTAAATCCGTGGCAAATGAATTATTTGGCTCCTCAAGAAAATCCGTGGATAAAGCCAATATGGGAATACACGAAAACCA
>JAGLQA010000175.1 GCA_023137075.1 Candidatus Aminicenantota bacterium | reverse complement strand
CCTTCATCGTCGGTGAAATCGATCCGTAAACCCTTGCGTGCCGCCATTTTTCGCATTTCCGGCGAAGTGATGAACCAGTAACCTAAGTAATTATCACCGCCGATGCGTATGGTGTGCAGGGAAGATGCCGAATCGGAAGTCGATAGCTGGCTCTTTTCAAAGAGAATGGGTTTCAGGTATTTCCAGCCCAATATACCGGCAATACCGATTATTAAGATAAAGAAAAATCCTATGGTTGATTTTTTCATTTTATCCTCTTTTACTGTAGGTTTTCCTCGAATTGAGTAACATCAAAGATCGGTAGTTCCGCCAGGGTATCTTGCAAACCCTGGGAGAGATCGGCAAAATTATCGGCCGCCCGGTACGAGACAGAGTAGCTGCGCAGGGGATGATCTTGCCCCACACATAAACCGATGGTATAAATAGGGATGCCGTATTTTGCGGCATAGAGGGCCGCTTCGGGGATTTGGTTGGCTTTGCCGTCTGTAACCACGACCAGGCGAAATTCCCCGTATCCCAATTGTTTTTTGTATTTTTCCACCAACCTGTCGGTGCCGAAACTAATGGCCCGTGCTAAGGGAGTGCCGCCTCCGGCCTGGATTTCATCGACGGCTGTTATGAAAGCCTCACGGTTACCGGAACCTAAAGGGACAACTTCCCCTTTGCCGGTGTTATCGAATACATACAGGCCGATGTCCACATCCTCGGGGACATTCTCCAAAAATTTTTTTACGGCCCACTTCGCCCCCTGCAGCTTATCGGAAAATTGCCGGTCTCCGCCGCAATCCGCGTTGGTGGGTTCATTCATACTGCCGCTGCCATCCAGGATAAAATAGAAGTTCCGGGTAAGTTTGGCTTCTTCACCGGTTTCTTCGGAAATAACGATGCTTACGGGTTTTTGCTCAACCCACAGTTTCCGGACGGGATTCATTTCTACCGTTTTTTCGGCAGTGGGGGTCGGTTTCCTGCCGGAAGAGGAGTCGGTGCAGCCGAAGAGCGCGATTAAAAGCAGCGATACTACCAGGCTGTATAGGATTCTTTTGAAAGAAAATAATTTCATCTTTCTGTCTCCCTATTTCAACGGAGTAAATTCGCTTAATTCCGCTTCGATCTGTTTGATGCGGAAGACTACCCGGCGGTTGGCTGCCCATTCATCCTTGGTGCGGGGCGGATTGTACTTGGGATTCGCGATTCCCATACCCACTGCGACAAACTGCGATTCATCAAGTTTATACCCCTTCCTGCTGCAGTAAGCAAGAAAAGTTTTACGCACGGCCCGGGCCCGGGAAAGGGACAGGTTTTTGGCTTGTTGCTCCATCTGGCTTATTTCCACGGCCGGTTTCCTGTTTTGTTTAGCTCGTAAAATCCCTAAGGGATCGGAATGACCTTCGATGATGATGAGGGAGCCGCCGTAGGTCTGGGCAATATTTAAGGCCTTATTAAAATCACCGGCATATTGGGTTTCGGAAAAAGCGCTCTGGTTGGGGGCGAAATTGATCTCGATCTGAAAGAGGGTGCCTGCTTCCGCCCAGGTACTGGATTCCACAGATATCCTTTTTTCAACTTTTTTAATATCGAATTTTCTCTTTACTTCCACGGATTTCCGGGTAATTCCGGGTAATCCCCGGGCCAGGGCGGCATAGTCCCAGCCGGCTGAACGCAGCGTTACTTTGCCTTTCATCAGGCCCATCTTCATAAAACTTCGTTGGATTTCACCGGTCAGGCGGCCCACGGTTCGCGTGGTACCTTTGCCGGTGAAAAATTTGACATTGCCGGCGTAACCGACAAATTGGCAGTCGCCTAATAGGGCTTCCACATCGGGTATGGCCTGGGGCGCGCCTAAGAGGAGGTCCGCGGCATGTCCCATCAATTTTCTGTACTCACTCGCCTGGCGGCTTTTATTGGCGATAAGGTCTGCCAATCCTTCCTGGCCCTTCATCAACGCGCGGACAAAGGCTGCGACTTTGCTCTTGTTCCGCTTAAAATAGTCGCTGCGCACGGCGTACACATCGGCAATGATGCGAGAGGCGGTTTTGGTGCTGAGGATTATTCCGGCGCCTTTTACCGAACCGGCCGCGCCGGTGCCGACTTTACCGCCGGAGGTGAGGTTCAGGGCATCGGGGATAATGCACATCACGCCATCGATGGAACTGTCCTCTAAGAAAGCGCTGACCGGGTCGATGATTTTACCTTTCGTATCGTAGGGTGGCAATTGCAATTCTTTGAACCACCTGAACTTCACCCGGCTCAGAGGCACATTGGCGCTGTCCATGATATTCGCCAGGTAATCCATATGGGGGCCGTAAAGCTGCAGCGCAATGGTTTTGTTTCTCAGGTCTCTCGGGCGTTTGACATTCTTGCGGGTAACCAACGCGTCGCCGCCGGTGGACCAGGTTAACTGGTATATAATCACTAATTCCAGCCCGTTTTTCTTAAAAACTTCGGCTGCCGCATTAATCATGCCCATGGTGCCGCGCAGGTAAGGTGTTTTTCCTTGCAGGCAACTTTCGACCTGGTTCCGGAAGACATCTTCCCGGTACAGGGATACATCCAGCCCTTCGGCCTTGAATAAACCGTTGTCCGCAGTGTAAATAGTGGCCACATCGCCTCCCCATAAAATCAGGGGCACCTGCAGTGTGCCGGACCTCACGCTGCCCACTCGTGTTGAGACTACATCCCTTAAGGGCCTGGGTTCTAATTCAACCAGGTTGGCTGCCACGGCGCCGGTTGAAACGAACAATAGAAAGACACAAAAAACAATCAAAATATTCAGGAATTTTTTCTTTTGCATAATCCCCTCCTGGAATTTTTTTTAAATTTTTTTAGGTTTATTTTCATTTTTAAATTATATAAAAAAATAAATTTTTTCCTCATCATACTTAAATACGAAACGAACGGGCAAAAAATTCCGTGCTTCTTTTGGGCACAATCTAAATTTTATCTGAAATAGCGTTCTATTTCAATAGAAAAGGAGAGATTTATTAAAAAAAATTACGGTTATTTTTCCATTTCCTCTTC
>JAGLQA010000174.1 GCA_023137075.1 Candidatus Aminicenantota bacterium | reverse complement strand
TAGGTCTCCCGGATCAGGACTTTAGTGGGAAAACGGATCCCGTTGCGCTTCTTGAAAAAATCGATCTCACAATTCAGGATCAGTTTGGCTTTATAATACCTGGCCAGTTTCAGCAGGTTGGCGTACCCGCCGATGGATACGGGATTGATGCTCAGGCGCATGATTGAAAAATCCGCCAAATCCACCCATATCTTCCCGTAATTGGTTTTAATACCGGACGTGTCTTTGGGGAAACATTCGATCACGGCGGTTTTAACGCCCTTTAGTTTTTCATACTTAACAAAGCGGTAATAAAATCTTTCCCGGCTTTCGCTGCCTAAAAGGGAAATGGAGGTCAGGGAAATCTTCCGGGTGATAAAGGAATCGAGTTTTAACAGGTCGTCTTTGCCGGCTATTTTTTTAACCGTGCCTTTGATCAATTTTCTCTGTTCACTGACCTGGCCTTTATTGCTTATCAATTGATAATCGTTCACGTACTTGTTGGTCACTTTTCGCTTAACCGCCCGCCTGTCATCCTGGGCGCGGAAGCCCGGGCGATAGGTTCCGGTATTTCTATCATATGCCGCTTCTCTGACGGCTTTATGAGTACGAATCACTTCCAGGACTTCGTTCACCGTTTCCTTACAGATATAGTGAAATACCGCTTCACTCAATTTCATGCAATAATCGGCCGCGCCGTCCTTAACGCGCTTTAGTTCCAGTATCTCCTGTTGGTTCATATGTTTCATTTTTTTCAAGAAGTTCAACCCCGAATCCGACAGGATGGACTCCTTTTCCGCCCGGGCGTCGAAAATACCCTGAACCAGGGCCGTGTTTATCTTCTCATTAACAAGTACAATGCGGGCCACTGCATTTCCTCTTTTCTGCAATTCGATTTTTAAGGAACCCTTCGACGTGACAATCGATTCCTTTTCCACCTTTGCATCGGTTGTGCCTTCTTCCAACCATATTTTGAAGACATCGATGTTCTTCTGTTTAAAGGTCCGGGGCAATTCGATCTCATACTGGGTGCGGTCCTTTTTTTTCGATTCTTTGGCGATGAGCAGGGGCCGGGGTTTTAAGGGAGACTGAAAGAGCGGACTGGGGTTCAACAGGTTTAACACCAGAATTTCTTTCTCGATATTTTTCATTTCATGGTAGGGTTTACTCTTTTCTAAATTGCGCAGGGTGTGGATATCCACCCCCTTCCGCCGTGAGCTAATGGTGATATGACGGGTTTTTCCTTTAAAAGATTCCTGGTCGGAAAAAGCGATCTCATAGTAGGCGCGATGCATTTTTTCGATTTTTTTACTGATAGCGGTTTTTTCACCTTCCATGTACTTACCGCCACTTTCCTTTGCTAAGTAGCGCAGGGAATCTTCACCGGATTGGATACTCCTGGCGTTTAAGTGGGCGCCCGCGGGATTGATTATGAAAAGCACGGCGCCGCTCTGGCCTAAATACCCGGCGGTTTGCTTCATAAAAAACCAGTACTCTTCCTTGCCATGGACGACGACGCTGCGGGCGAACAAGGAGATACCTTCGGAAAACAGGTAAATGAATTTATTATCCTTGATGGAGTTCAGGGCATGGTAAAGGGTCTGGAAAGATTGATAATAATGCATGTTGGCTTTCCGCCAGCCGGAGCTATATATTTCGGTTAACGTAGCCATATCCCTGGTATCCAGCCTCGCTCCTCCACCTTCGCCCTTACCTTTCGACGTGCCATATACCTGGCTGCCGTTAACTGTTTCCAGGACAATTCTGATATTCTTGGTAAGAGGATCCCATTCTATCTTTTCATCGATCAGCTTCACCACCTGCCGCTTGTCCGTGAGCGGTCCTCCGATAAACCCGGGGCCTTTCACGGGATCGATGGCGATTATGGAAAACAGGGTGGTTTCATCGGATTTCAGAACCAGGTTTTTCGCGATCTCCTTTGCCTGTTTGTAATTGGTACTGGTGGTGAAGGCGAGATCAAATAACAAAAATACTATCCTGCTTTTTTTGAATAAGGGCAGCGGCTCTTTTTCAGCCGGTTCCGCCGCCGCGGTTTCTACGCTAAAACCTCTCTTATAGAGGGTGAAATCCGTTACATCTTGTTTGTTCACCCGCAGGTTGATATCACCGTTTTCTAAATCGAGAACCGCGTTTCCATCTTTGTCAACGGCGAATAGTGGAAGCACCCACCAGTCGATTTTCACCTCTTCGGTAAGTTTCTCCTGGGAAAAAAGGGGCAAAATAACCATTACCCCCAACAAAAAAATAATAAACAAT
>JAGLQA010000173.1 GCA_023137075.1 Candidatus Aminicenantota bacterium | reverse complement strand
CTTGTCTACGCCTTTACCGCGGCCCCTGAAGTCACCTTTCATGACAGCGGCGAACTTATCACTGCCGCTTATACCGCGGGCATCGCCCACCCGCCCGGATCTCCCACTTTTTGCCTAACCGGTTTTCTCTTCAGCCGCCTCCCGGTGGGCAGCCCCGCCTTTCGGGTGCATTTGATGTGCGGTTTCTTCGCCGCGCTGACCTGCTTGTTCATCTACCTGCTGGTAGTGCGATTACTGGAAAACACCCGCCCCGACAGCTGGTGGTCTCATGCCGCCGGCCTCACCTCCGCCCTGTTTTTTTCCCAATCACCGGCCCTCTGGGAAAAAGCCGTTCAGGCCGAGTTGTATACCATGAATACCTTTTTTTTGGTTGTTATTCTTTATCTTTTCAGCCGCTGGTATGAGCTTGAGGCTGCGGATGATCCGCGGCACCGGAGAATCCTGGTCTATATTGCCCTGCTTTTCGGCATAGGCGTGGGAAATTACCTGGCCTTGTTATACTTTGCGCCCATACTCGCGGCGGCTGTTATTTTTCGGAGACCTGCTCTTTTAAAAGATTTCAAACTGGTCTTGCCGGCAGCCGGTATGTTTTGCCTCGGTTTGTGTGTGTACCTTTATTTACCGATCCGTTCGGCAGCCAACCCGCCCATCGACTGGGGCAACCCGGAAACCCTGCCCAATTTCATCGACGTTTTGCTGCGCAAACAATGGGGATCCTTTACGTTCTCAGGTAAGTCCTGGGAAATGATTCTATACTGGTTGAAATCCTTTGCCTTCACCGGGCAATTTGGCCTGCCCGCCCTGCTGTTGGCACTGGGCGGCCTCTTTTACGCCGGCAGGATCAGGAAGTCCATGACCATGGTTCTCCTGGCCTGTTTTTATTTCTACGGAATCATCATGATGTTGATGCAGGCCACAACCCCGGTCCTTTACCGGAACCTGGCCTATATTTCCCGGTATGGGCTGCAAGAATTCCACTTACCTCTGTACTTAGTGGTGGCTCTCTTCATCGGGATTGGATTTTATGCCCTGGTGGATATACTACACCGCCGCCGTCTTATCCGGGAGAACAAACCGGCTGCAAAATTTATTATCTCCTTACTTATGATTACACTCTTAGGATGGATTGCTATTCCCCACTTCAAAGAAAACAATTACCATAACTTTTTTCAGCCTTATGAGTACGGCAAAAAAATCCTGGAACAGGCGCCCCAGGGAGGATTTATCTTCAGCGATGATGATAATTCAAACTCGATTCTCACTTACCTGAAATTTTGCAAAAAGGAAAGAGCGGATGCATTTATCATTATCCCCTCCCGGTTGTTCAAAGAGAGGCTGGAAAAAATCGCCGCAGGCGGCAGCGGAAAAATGACCGGCGCCGCAGTCCTCGACCTGCTGCGCTCCGACCCGGAGAAGTACCTGAACCCGGTGCTCAACCAGGGTGACATTCCTACCGGAAATAACCCGGTTATCGTATTTGCCCAATGTCCGCATTTACCCAACCTGAGCCGCCATCTTTACCCCGAGGGGATCGTTTTCAAACTGGATCCGCAGGAAAAAAACAGGTATGATAAACATAAACAACTCGCCACCTGGAAAGGTCTCCTGCAAAAACCCGCCTTTGCCCTGACCGCGGCAGCGAAACCGGATTTCAGGGAAAACATGGTATCCCTATTAGAGAGTCATGCCTGGTGGCATTATGAGATGGGAGAATATGACGCGGCAACTTATCTTTACCTGCAAGCCATCGAATACTCACCCGGAGAAAGGGCCGATCTACTCTCTTTTGCCGCCTCCGGCATGATGGAGATAGGTGAAACAAAGGATGCGGTTAAGTACTGTGAAAAAGCCCTCATGGTCGACCAAAAAAATAAGCGGGCTATGAATATATTAGGAATGATTTTTTTTAAGCTGGGCCGCTATGGCCGGGCAATAGAATGGTTCCGGCGTATCTATAAATTCTATCCCGGTGACAAAGAGGCCCAATATAATATATCCGTAACGGAAAAATATATAAATGCAAGAAAAAAAAAGGGGAACTAAAATGGG
Source organism: Candidatus Aminicenantota bacterium (assembly GCA_023137075.1). Taxonomy (GTDB): domain Bacteria; phylum Acidobacteriota; class Aminicenantia; order UBA2199; family UBA2199; genus JAGLQA01. Next base: position 10,150 of record JAGLQA010000173.1, on the reverse strand, counting down.
AAAACAAGCGATCAAGGACCATTTCGAGTCGATTGCCCATGACTATGACAAATGGAAGAAAAAAAACTACTATTACCATGATTCTATAAAAGAGTTTTTTAAAAAAAATGTCAAGCCGGAGGATAAGGTAATCGAATTCGGCTGCGGCACCGGGGATATCCTCAACGCCGTTAACGCCGGTTACAAGCTAGGGCTTGACATAGCGGGGGAAATGATAAAGAGAGCCCGGGAGAAGCATCCCGGTATAACCTTCCGGCAACACGACTGCGAAACGCCCTTCCCGGAGGCCGAAAACTTCGATGTAGCAATCCTGGCGGATATTATCGATCACGTTACCGACATTCTTAAGCTCTATACCGCCGTCAACAGGAGCCTGAAAATCGGTGGCAGGATGTGTATCTCAAGCGTTAATCCCATCTGGTCGCCGGTTTTTGATCTTGCCGAACGCTTAGGCCGGAAAATGCCCGAAGGCGAGCACAATTTCGTCCCCAACCGGTTCTTGATCGAATTTCTAAAACTGCGCGGTTTCCGGTTCGTCAGCCGCGGCGCCCACTTCCTTATTCCGCGAAAAATCCCTCTGTTGTCGAACCTGGTCAACCGCATTGCCCCGAAAATTCCGCTTATCAACCGCTTCTGTATTATCCAGACAATCATCGCGGAAAAAGTGGCAGATTGGCGCGAAGAGTACGAAACCGATCTATCCTGTTCCGTGATAATACCCTGTTTTAACGAGGAAGCCAATATCGAACGCAGTACCGCCCGGGTCCCCGGTATGGGGAAATGGACGGAAGTGATTGTTGTAGACGACGGTTCAAGCGACAGTACGGCGGAAAAAGTACGCCGGTTAATGAAACGGAATGACCGGCTCCGGCTGATCTCTTACTCGCCCAACCATGGCAAAGGGTACGCCGTGAAGCAGGGTTTTGACAATGCTAAAGGTGATATCATTATGATTCTCGATGCGGACATGACGGTTATGCCGGAAGAGCTTCCGTTATTTTTCCGTCCCGTTGCGGACGGCACGGCGGATTTTGCCAACGGCACCCGGATGATTTACCCGCAGGAGAAGCAGGCCATGCGTTTCCTGAACCAGATCGGTAATTTCTTTTTCGGGGCCATCCTTTCCTGGCTGCTCTCCCGGGATATCAGCGATACATTGTGCGGCACCAAGGCCCTTAAACGGGCGGATTATGCCAACATCCACATGGGGGCCGATAAGTGGGGAGATTTTGACCTGCTATTCGGCGCGGCGGAGAATAAACTGAAAATCGTGGAAGTACCGGTGCATTACAAAGCGCGTACCGGTGGTGAATCGAAGATGAGTCCCATTAAACACACCCTGGCGCTCCTCAAGGTTTGTCTTACCTGGTTTTTCCGCCTGAAATTAAAGTTCGGACGCCGTGGTTAACAAAAGGAGGTCAACAAAAAATGAAAAAATGTTTAAGATTGGTTTTACTTTTTATATTAAATGGGCTGCTCCTGCTATTTTTAACTTCATGTGACAGCGTAAGCAACGAAGGAAACGGGGACGGGAACGGTGATGAAAATGGGAACGGGAATGGTACGTATGACGTTGATGCCAATGGCATTCCGAGGTTCGTTTATGCAGATTATATTGATCTGGCTAAAATTTACCTTATCTCAAAGTTTCGTTCCGGTATCGGGCATAGTTACTCCGACGATTTTGAATCATGCCGGAGTATGAAACACTATTTCCAGCCGAAAGCAAGCATCGATTGGTCGAAAGTAAAAATATTCTCCCCGGTTGACGGGACTGTCACAAGAGTTACTGAAGATGAAGCCGGGGCACAGGTACGAATAAAATCAAAAGAATACCCGGCCTTCTTTTTTATCATATTTCATGTTAACTTATTAAATCCACTCAGCGTAGACGATGAAGTAACCGAGGGCCAAATGCTTGGGACTCACATCGGCGTACAAACCATGTCGGACATTGCGGTTGGTGTGAATACTCCGGGTGGTTGGAAATTGCTGTCTTACTTTGAGGTAATAGCCGATGTTGTATTTCAGAACTATAAAGCAAGGGGCGTGAACTCACGAAATGCCGTTATTATTTCGAAACAAGCCCGGGATGCAGACCCTCTTACGTGCAGCGGGGAAGATTTTGTTAACAGCGGGAACTTAGTAAATTGGGTGATTCTCTCTACTTCTTCATTAAACGGCGCTCACTGAAGGTTTCAGGCGGAATTGGTGAAAAACAATAAAATGTGGGGTGGCGGAGAGTCAGGGATTCGAACCCCGGGACCTCGTCAAAGGTCAACGGTTTTCAAGACCGCCGCATTCAACCGCTCTGCCAACTCTCCGGGCAGTGGTAATTCTATCAAAAACAGCCCATCATGTCAATCCAATAAAAAAAATTCAATCGGTACGGGAGGTTTTTATTTCTTCCAGGGTTTGCCAGCGCTCATAGGCTGCTTCCAACTCTTTTTCCACCACCGCCAGGCGGTTTTTGGCCTTCACAATCGTACTGCCCTCCTGTTTGAAAAAATCCGGATCTGCCATCGCCGCGAACAACTGCTGCTGTTCCTTCTCCAGCGCTTCGATGTGCTGAGGCAGGGTCTCTAATTCGCGTTCTTCCTTAAAGGTGAGTTTCCGGGGACGGGACGATTGTTTGCGCTGTTTCTCTTCCTTGCGATTTACTTTTTCCTTCCTGTCAGGTTTGGAAACCTGGAGTTGGGTCAGCCAGTCGTCGTAACCCCCGATATACTCGGTCACCACTCCTTCGCCTTCTAATACCAGGTTGCTGGTAACTACATTATTGAGAAACGCCCGGTCATGGCTGACCAACAATAAAGTGCCGCTGAAGTCTAATAGTAATTCCTCTAAGAGTTCCAGGGTCTCTATGTCTAAATCATTGGTGGGTTCGTCCATTACCAGGAGATTGATAGGCTGAGTAAAGAGCCGGGCTAAAAGCAAACGGTTGCGTTCGCCACCTGAAATTAATTTCACCTGTGTGCGAGACCGTTCCGGGGTAAACAGGAAATTCTGCAGGTAGCCTATAATGTGACACTGCCTGCCGTTGATGGACACGAGGTCATTCCCCCCGGCCACATTCTGCTGCACGGTTTTCTCTTCATCCAATTGGGCCCGCAGTTGGTCGAAATATACAATTTGCAAATTGGTGCCATGCCGCATGCTGCCCGACCGCGGCGTTAATTCGGATAGAAGAAGTCGCAGCAGCGTAGTCTTTCCCGAACCGTTGGGCCCGATGATACCGACTCTATCTCCGCGCATGATCGTACAGGAAAAATTATCGATAAGTGGGCGGTCATCGTAACTGAAACTCACCCCTTTGGCCTCAATGACCAGGTTTCCTGAAATTTTCGCTTCCGGGGTTCGCAGACGCACGGCCCCTATTTGCTCGCGGCGCTGGCGCCGGGATTCCCGCATCTTCGTCAATTTTGTCACCCTGCCCTCGTTGCGGGTGCGCCTGGCTTTGATGCCCTGGCGAATCCAGGTTTCTTCCCTTGCCAATTTCTTATCGAATCTTGCCCACTGCTCCTGTTCAGACTCTAAAAACGCCGCTTTTCGTTCTAAAAAGGTTTTGTAATCACAGGACCAGGAAGAGAGACGCCCCCGGTCGATTTCTAAAATACGGCGGGCCAATTTTTGCACCAACACACGGTCGTGGGTCACCATAATGAAGGTTCCGGTATAACCCGCCAATAATTCTTCCATCAGGAATATGACTTCAATATCCATGTGATTGGTAGGCTCATCAAGCAGCAGAATATCCGGTTCCGATACTAAGGCACGGGCCAACAATACCCGGCGTTTTAACCCGGCTGAAAGCCTATCGAATTCCGCGTCGGGATTCAGCCTCATATGGGAAATAATATTCTCAACCCGGCGATGCATCTCCCAGCCTTCCGCTGCATCTAAAGCCTGCTGCAGGCGATCCAACTCCGCCATCTGGGTTTTGTCTCCTTTTTCGGCCAGTTGGCTGCTGATCTGGTGGTAGCGGGAGAGTAAGTGCTTGCTTTTACCCAAACCTTCGGTTACGATATCATAAATCACTCCCGCTGCCTGTTGAGGAATCTCCTGGGTCAACAGGGCAGTGGTAAGACCTTGCTTATGGGAGATGGTTCCCGCATCAGGCACAATGTCGCCATTCATCATCCGCAAAAGGGTAGTTTTCCCCGAACCGTTCCGGCCCAAGAGAGCCACCCGTTCGCCGCGTTCTATTTGTACGTTTACCTTATCAAGCAGTAACGGCCCGCCAAAGCCGACACACACATCTTTCATACCCAACAATGCCATGGGAAGCTCCAATTCTCACGATTCATATAACCAGTCTCCAGCATTCAATGTTTGTTATTCTTCCAAATTTTTTTTAACCAGGGGACGGCCTCTTTGAGGGCGTCGGTAAAACCCGACGTGTCGTAATGATCGACACCTTTCAGGACAACAAATTCCACCGGTTTACCTTTGGATTTCAGATCAGCCACTATTTTTTCGGTCGGTTCGATGGGAAGCACCCTATCCGCCCGGCTGTGAATCACATAGAGCGGAATATCACCGATTCTTTCACTCGTAGCCGCGTCGGTTGTGCCGGCTATGGGAATGGCTGCCGAAAAGACCTCGGGATACCTGCCTGCCAGGTACCAGGTACCGATGCCACCCATGCTAAAACCGGTTACCACGATCCGTTTATTGTCAATGTGATAATTCTCCTTGATATAATTCACCAACTCCATTACCGCGGCTTCGCTGGTGGGATTGTCCCAGCCGCGGGCAGGGCAGTCCGGTGCGGCTATAATGGGAGCCAGCTCTCTCAGGGCCGGCTCCACTAAGTAAGCCAGGAGACCTCTGCCGTAATAGGGAGTAACAGTACCGCCATAGTGCAGGGCAAGCACGAAGGGCACCGGCTTCTGCGAGTATGAGTCCGGGATATAGAGGGTGTAACGCATCATATCTCCGCTTTTGAGAGACAATACTTCTTCACGGATACCGGCCTTTTTTTCACTCTCCCCTGCCGCCCAGGCAATCCCGGCAATTACAAAAAAAGTTAGGACAACCAGAAGTTTAATGCCAAATAATTCTTTCATTTTACCTCCAAAAAACGATTTGTAGGAATTTCTTCATGTTAAATTTGTTAAATTCCGTAAAACCATGTTTTTTTCATTCCAATATTCCATCATTCCTGATAATGAGCGCAGTGCCGGGTTTTATACCGGGTTAGGGATTTCCACATATTCGGTTTCGACAGCGAAGTTTTCCCGGATGTGTTTCATCAATTCCAGGACACCGGGTTTTTCGGAATAGTAATGGCCCAGGTTGATAAAATTGGTGCCGGTTTCATAAGAGAGCGCGGGGATATGTTCCTTGATATCACCGCATATAAACGTATCCGCCCCATTTTCGACCGCTTTTTCATACAGGTCCGAGGCGGCGCCGGATATAAGGGCAATCCTGCCGGGGATCTCAGGTCCATTATTGAGAACGGCAAATCCCTTCCGCTTAAAAAATGAAAATATTCCGTTTTTGATTTCCTTTTCTTCAAAGTTGCGGTCATGCAATTGTTCATGAAAAATTTCCAGGATCCGGTTTAGACTATACTTTTTTACATTTTCGCCGGTAAATCCGATTCCAAAGGGTTCAATCGATGCGGCGCCAAGGGCGGCCAACAACAGGGCGTTATGCCCCAACCGGGGGTGGGCATCCATGGGTAGATGAATCCCGAAAAGCGATATCTCGTGCTCAAGCAGCATCTTGATCTTTTTTTTCTTGTGGCCTGTTAAGACGAATAAACCTTTACCGAAAATACCATGATGCACGATGATGGCATCGGCTTTTTGCTCGATGGCCTTTTCTACGAGATGAAGGTTAAAGGAAACTGCAAATACAATTTTTTCTATTTGCTCTTTGCCTTCTACCTGGAGACCGTTCTCACAATAATCTTCGAAGTTCTCAAAACGATACAGTTCGGCTAAGTAGCTATTTAATTCGTCTCTTAATACCATTTTTCTGTTTTTTTGCCTTCGGCGACCCTACCGGGAGTCAAACCTTTGATTGCCCGGTTATGTTGATTTTTTTCGGACGGTCAAAACCGGGCAGGTGGCTACCCGTACCACCCGTTCGGTGGTGCTGCCCATGATGATATGTTCTAAGTCACTCATGCCGCGGGTGGGCATCACGATCATGTCGATATCATTCTCTTCCGCGTATTCTATGATTTCCTTATGCGGCTTGCCTTCGCCAACTACAAAACCCGCTTTACCTTCACTCACGCCACTGTATTTCTTCAGGCTTTCGATAATGTGATTTTTTAATTGCGGATTCGCTTTGAGAATCGGGTCAGAGCTTATGTAATAAAACTCAGGATGAGCATCCTGTTCCACCACGTGCATAAATTCTACCGCGGCGTTAAATTCCTTAGCAATGGTTTTCCCCTGCTCGATAGCAATGTGCGAATATTCCGAAAAATCGATGGGCACCAGGATTTTCTCAATTTTCTCCCTGGTATAATCTTTATGAACCGTTACCACCGGAATTGGGGAGAAACGGACCACTTTTTCTGTAGTGCTGCCTGCAAACCACTTCACGATACCGGTGTGGCCGTGCGTGCCCATAACGACGAGATCGAAATCTTTACCGCTCATATAATCAAGAATAGAATTGGCGGCAGACATCCCCCTGAGCAGGACAGAATCCACTATTACTCCCCGTTTTTCGCCTTTCTTGTGGTGGGTCTTCATCTTTTTGATTCTCTCATTTTCTTTTTGCTGTATAAGATTCTCATAGGCTTCAAGGTGTTCCTGTTCATTGAGGTCCTGTTCAAATAAAAGAACCGTATGTAAGATCATTACTTCCGCACCGAATCGTTCGGCCATTAATAGTGCAAATTCGACAGCATTATCCGAAAAATCGCTAAAATCAACCGGAACCAGTATTTTTTTGAACTTCATGGTTTTTACCTCCTATAAAAGTTTGGAATCATATATCGTGCTTCAAAATTAAACAAGTTTAATTGTATATGAAATAGAAATTTTTGTCCAACTTTTTTCAATATAGTCGTCGAAATTAAAATTGCCGACTTGACAATTATACCAAAATTAGTACTATATCTTATGACCCAAAATTGGAAAAAATTCTTTCTTGTTATGGCAGCATTGATCGCGTCTGGAACTTACCTGTTCTGCGCGGAAACCGATAATCAACCGGTGAAATATAGATGGCCGCTGAATATCAATAACGGTTTCAGCCAATCCTTCCAGGAATTTTCCTACAACCACTTCCACGGCGGGATCGACCTGAGAACCTTCCAAAAAACCGGTTACCCGGTCTATGCCATTGCCGGCGGAGAGATCTATAAAATCAGAGTGGTGAAAAGGGGCAGCGGCCGCGGACTTTACCTGAAACACCGGGACGGTAACACCTCGATATATTTCCACTTAGACAAATTCGCGCCGAAACTCGAATCCATCCTGCGCCAGGTGCAGCGGGCCAGGGGACGGAAATACATTGAAAACTATTTCCTGAAAAACCCGGTTCCCATCAAACAGGGTGAAGTGATCGCTTATTCGGGTGAGACGGGTTCCGGCTTCCCCCATCTCCACTTAGAAATCCGCGACCGGTATTATTACGCCGTCAACCCGTTCCCCTTACTAAAATTCCCCAAAAAAGACAACAATTTCCCGGTGTTAAAGAGAATTATCCTACGAAACAGGGGAGATTCGCTCATCGATGGCGAAATCGGCGAACGTTCTATCAACTTCACGAAAATCGAAAGCCACCGGTTTGCCGTAAAAAAGCCGCTGTTGATTACGGGCAACTTCGAGGTTGTCCTGAATGCCATCGATATCGCAGACACGGGCAAATACGTGGCTCCTCAAAAAATATCCGCCTACATCGATGATGAGAGATATTTTCACCTCTCCTTCGACCGTTTTAAACGGGATGATAATAACCAGTTGGGTTTTGTCTACGACATGTTTCATACCGGTTCCACCTCGTTTTTCTACAACCTGTTTTTCCAGGACGGGTTTCATTTAGAAGGGGATAAGAATAACTTTGACACCATAATCGAAAATATCAGCCCCGGGGAACACACCCTAAAAATAGAGGTGACGGATAACCACAACAACCTCTGCACCGGGTCCCTGCGATTTTTTAAGATGCAAAACCCAAGCATCCGGGTTACCGGTATTTCCAAATTACCTGACGGTATCTCCCTGGACATCGAAGAATTGCAGGCGGAAGCCGCCGACAGGATTATCATCAAACTATATGACCGGAATAACGAAATCCTCTATACCGGTTCTTTGAATCAGCGCCGTATCACGGAGAAATTTCCCGTTTTATTGAAAGCGGCAGCGGATGAAGTCGTTTATATGGATTTTAATTTTTATAATAATAAAGACCTCTATTTCAGCAAACGTTTCTTGCTGTCCACGGATCATTTGTCAAATATAAGCGACATCTCTTTTGACACCTTTATTAACCGGGATGATATTTATATCGTGACGGAACAACCGGAAATAGCCCCGGAAAACATCAGGTTGGGAATTATCCAGGGGAAAGACTCCGCCATTATCCAGCCGCAGTCCGGCAGGAATTTTCTTTTTTTCCGCTTCAAGCCGCTCAATTTCGACAATACCCTGCTGCTCCGCTTTAAAATTTATGCAAATCATACGATTCAAGCTGAAATTCAAGAAAGAATTCAAATCATTCATCTCCAGGAGGGAGTAAAACGAAATTTCACCTACGGTGATTTTTCCGCTGAGTTTTTCCCCCGGTCCGTTTATGAACCGAAGGTGCTCAAAGTTGAAGAAAAAAAATTCCCTTCCAAATACCCGGTATTGTCGAAACAGGTCAGTTTGTCTCCCTATAATTTTCCTTTTTTAGACACGGTATATTATAAATTTAAGAAAAATGTGGCCAATCCCAAACAGGCGGGCATATTTAAATACAGTTCTAAGAGCAAAAAATGGTATTATTCTTACACCACCTATGATCCTGCAAACACGACCTTCCGCACCCGGCTCATCTCTTCCGGCACCTTTGCCTTGATGCGGGATGTTTTTCCCCCGAAAATCTATTTCAGCCGGCCGCGGAAAAAACTGTTGAGCAGCGTCAAACAATTGTTCGTAACCATCACGGATAAAGGAAAAGGAGTAAACGACGATACGCTTTTAATTAAGATTAATAACAAAACCCTGGACTGTGAGTATGATCCCGACCGGAACCATGTTAAGATCGAAAATCTTGGCGCCATACAAAAAGGCGAAAACAGGATATATATCCGCATCAAGGACCACGGTGGAAACACCTCTTCCAAAACCTACCGGTTCTATCTTAACTAATCACCTTTCCCCTTTATAAACTTCCGGATCTCTATGTAAATCCCCGGCGCATCCAGGTTATATTTTTTTAGCAGCTCTTCCCGCGACGCCACCCCGACAATTTCCTCGGGAACTCCTAAAGGAAGTACTTGATAATTTTTCACTCTTTCAGTAATCAACAACTCCCTGACCTTTGAGCTAAATCCACCATTCCAGATACCATCTTCGATAGTGACAATCACTTTACTTTTCTTTAACAAGCTTATAATTAATTCCCTGTCTAAGGGTTTTATATACCTGACATTTATCACGCTAAGGTCGATCTTATCAATGGCGAACAACTCTTCGGCAGCTTCTAAGGCCCGGTACACTAAGGTGCCGACAGCCAATACGATACCGTCTTTCCCCTCTCTTAAAACCTCGCTTTTACCAAAAGGCAGCTCTTTAAATTCCGGGTCAAGTTCGACCCCGATGCCCGGTTCCTTGGGGAACCTGATAAATACCGGTTTTTTTAACTTTAAACCGGTATATACCATGTGGCGGAGTTCATTCTCATCTTTGGGGGCCATTAACACGATTCCGGGCAGGGGGCGCAGCAGGGCGATATCATAAATCCCCTGGTGGGTTGAACCGTCACCGCCGATAAGGCCGGCCCTGTCGATGCCTACCACAACAGGTATTTTCATCAGGATTAAATCATGTATCACCTGGTCCACAGCCCGCTGTAAAAAAGTGGAGTAAATGCCAATAACCGGCTTCATTCCTCCTAAGGAAATGCCACCGGCAAAATCAAACATATACTGCTCGGCAATTCCCACGTCGTAGAAATTTCCGGGAAACTCTTT
>JAGLQA010000172.1 GCA_023137075.1 Candidatus Aminicenantota bacterium | reverse complement strand
AATTTAAATCCCTTGAATTTGGAAACCTCTTTTAAAACATCATAAAATTGAGAACCCATCTGCTGAGGTGTGTGTGAATCCGAACCAACAATCATGGGAATGCCTTTTTTCGCCGCCCCTTCGACGATATCGAAGCCCGGGTATGTTTCTCCAATCGACTTACGCAATCCCGAGGTGTTGATTTCGATACCCATGCCTTTTTTTTGGACGCAATCGAGAACCTTATCTATATCGGCGGAGTTGGTCTCCTTTATCCGGTAGCGGGGCCTCTTTACTAAATCCAGGTGTCCCACCACATCAAATAGCCCGGTTTTGATTCCTTTACACATCGCTTCAAAGTATTCGTGGTAGATCCGGGGAATGGATTCTTCGCTATAGCTGAAATTAAATACCCAGGAATTATCCGGCCACCCTTTTATAAAATGAATGGCCATAATAACCAGGTCTAAGGGATAGCGGAAAAAAAAATCTTCAAGAAATTTTTCATAACCTTCGATATAATCCGCCTCGATACCGATTAAAATCGAAATTCCCGTGTACATCTCCCGCAATTTCCTGATCTCATCCATATATTTGTCCATATCCTCAAGGCACATGCGGTGGGCTGCGTCAAAGCCGTTGGGCAGGGGAATATGGTCGGTAAAGCACACCTCTACAATGCCTTTGTCGAGGGCAGACTCAATGTAGTCGGCCATTTCGCCATGAGCATGCCTACAGAATGGAGTATGAACGTGATAATCCCGCATTATGGTAAAAAATACCATATTGGAGAAAAAGTGTCAAATGAAAAAACGGTGAGGATTCAGGATTCGAGACAAGTTTGCCGGAATTTAGCCCATCAGAACTCCGGCCAGGGTGGCGGTGAGCAGGGTGACAAGTGAACCGCCAAATACCGCTTTCAAGCCTAAGGCGGCAATATCCTTCTTGCGGTGCGGCGCCATGGGGGCGATTCCCCCTAATTGGATCGCGATGGATGAAAAATTGGCAAAACCGCAGAGCGCAAAGGTGGCCATGGCCGTCCCCTTGGCGGTCATGGTCCCGGCTTTAATGGCATCGGCCAGGCCGATATAAGCGACAAACTCATTTAAAACGACCTTGGTGCCGAATAGGGAGCCGAAATGAAGGGCATCCTGGGTAGGGACCCCGATACCGATGGCCAGGTATTTTAAGATGATTCCCAGTATGAGTTCCATGGAAAGGGATCTGCCGAATTTTGCTGTCAGCCACTCGTTGATCCCGCCAATATTTCCAATTGCACCCAATAGGAAATTGAGAAGATAGATAAAAGCGATAAACACGATCAACATGGCTCCCACGTTTAGGGCCAGTTTTAATCCATCGGAAGCTCCGTTGGCCAGGGCTTCGATCATATTGGAGGCATCCCGTTCGACTTTGATTTTAACGGTGCCCAGGGTTTTGGGCGTGTCGATTTCAGGCTGGAGTATTTTGGCAATCACGATAGAAGCCGGGGCAGCCATCACGCTGGCTGTGAGTAGATGTCTGGCAAACTGCAGCTGCGCTGCGCTAACCGTGAGCCCCCTGGCTTCAGCCAGTGCATGGCCCAACATCTGGATATAACTGGCCATCACACCTCCGGCCACGGTGGCCATGCCCCCGACCATGATAGTAAAGAGTTCCGATTTCGTCATGGTGCCGATATAGGGGCGCACTAAGATCGGGGCCTCGGTCTGGCCGATAAAGATGTTGGCTGTATTGGACAGGGATTCCGCTCCGCTGGTCCCCAACAACCGGGACATCACATAAGCCATACCTTTCACAACCATTTGCAGTATCCCTAAGTAATACAAAACACCGGTTAAAGCGGCAAAAAAGATAATGGTGGGCAGTACCTGGAAGGCAAAGAAAAATCCTAAGCTGCCCTCACCGGTCGGCGGCGTTCCTAAAGCCCCGAACACAAAAAACGCCCCCTCCTTGATAAAACCTAAAAGAGTAATAACCGCCCCACCCAACCAGTTGACCACACCTTTGGGCAGCCCGATAATAAAATGCCAGATTTTTATAGGATCGCCGAAGATCATAAAACCGGCAAAAAGGAATTGAACGGCGCCCCCGGACAAAATGAGAGGCCAGTTGATTTTGTCCCCTTTGCGGGTGATTAAGAAAGCGGTTACGGCCAGGATAAGTCCCGACCAGTTTAATATATGGATAAGGAATCCCAACCCGGAGAACCGGGATTTGATATTTTCGCCTTGTAAAATAAAAACAGCGAAGATCACCTGGATCAAAAGGCCTGTTGCCACGAGCCGCCAATTCACCTTTCGTTTGTTGTTGGAAAATAAAAAGGCGATACCGATAATCAGGCAAACACCTAAAAAACCACGTAATACGGAAATAATAGTCATACTTTACCTACCTTCAATATGCTAATCAAGCGAATTTTTTTTCAATTTCCTCATAGTAATCCAGCACCTTGCGCACATAGGTTCTTTTTTCCAAATAGGTTCCCGGGAAAAAACTGCGCTTAAACCCGTAAGCGATAAAATTTCGCAGCTCTTTCGGAGAAATATCGAAAGCTTCTACTGCCTTCAAAATCTCGTCGGTCACGGTTGTATTGGAAACCGTGCGGTTGTCGGTACAAAAGGTGACGGAGAGACCGGCCTCTTTCATTTTCCTGAAGGAATGATTTTTTAATTCTTTTATCGCCGGTATGGTCTGCATGTTTGATGTTAAACAGACTTCTAAGGTTATACGGCGGTCCCCGATATACTGGGCCAGGTTGTTAACATAGGCCTGCCGGTCGGTAATGTCGCCGTCTAAGATCATGTCGGGACTGAAAAGATGGACGCCGTGCCCGATGCGGTCCGTGTAAAGTTCGGTTATCGCCTGAAAAATACTCTCCGGGCCAAAGGCTTCCCCGGCATGAACCGTTTTTTTTAAAAAATTCCGGTGCGCTAAGTTATAAGCCGGTTTGTGGTCCACAGCCGGGTACCCCTTCTCTTTTCCTGCCAGGTCGAAACCCACAATCGGTAATTTGAACCGGTCCCTGGCCTCAAACGATGCTTTTACCAATTCCTGGGACGCTAAGGAGAATATCCATTTGCGTTCCGAGTGTTTGTGAACGTCTAACAGGGCGTCGAAATATTCCGAGTAACCGTAATCGAACATGCGCATGGCACAGACGATGATTCCGTATTGGAAGGGCACCTCCGCTCCCGATTTGACCTTAGCGGTGGCGTTGAAGGTATCCCGGGCCTCTTCCAAACCACGGTTTACGGCTTTGAGCACACTGGAAATTCCCATATGTTTATGCTGGTGCAGTTGGGGGGCAAAGCGGACCTCGATGTAACGCACCCCTTCCGCAATATTATCGGACGCCAATTCATAGGCGACCCTTTCTAAGGCCGATTCGGTCTGGAGCACCTTCCCAAAGTAGGAAAAGCCCCGCAAATACTCCCCCAGGTTGTTATACCTTTCTTTAAAGACCTGTTTCCTTAATTCTTTTTCCGTATAGGCCGGGAGCTCGATGTCTTTTTCCCGGGCTAATTCGATGAGCGTCGACAGGCGCAGCGAGCCGTCAAGATGCAGGTGCAGGTCGGTCTTGGGTATTTCCCTAATAAATTCTTTAGTGATTTTCATGGCAGTTTCACTCCTTCGATTATTTTTTTTGCCGCAGGTTTTTTGGCGAAAATTTCTTCCTTACTTAAACCCTTTAACTCGTGGGGAAAGACCAACCATTTGTCGGTTTCATGGATAAAATAATCGGGGTCCCGTTTCGTCCGGTTGTTGTCCCGTTTAAAAAAGACCGCGGCGATACGAATATCAAAAGGAGTGTTTTTTCTGGCTTTTTGTTTCAGGGTGTCGAGAACGGCTTTCACACTCAATCCGGTATCATAGACATCGTCCACGATCAGGAGCCCGTCTTCGGAATTGATATTATCAATAATATAATCGAGGCCGTGAACCCTGATCTGTTTACTTCGCCGGTTAATCGCTTCGTAGGATGAGGTGCGGATGGCAATATGGTCGGTTTTGATGCCGAAGTAGTCTAAAAGCTCCTGGACCGCAATACCCACCGGGGTACCGCCGCGCCAGATTCCCACGATAAAATTGGGTTTGAACCCGCTTTCCAGGATATTAATAGCGAGTTTGAAGGAATCCTCTAAAAGCGCCTGGGCGCTGATGAATTTTTTTTCAACCATAGTGTTTTCCTGTTTTCATTTCCCTTATATTTTAGCGCAGTTTTCGTCCCTCTGCAATGGACTGTTTGATCATATTGACCACAACAGCGGTGGAAACCCGGCTGTGTCCCTCCGGGATAATGATATCCGCGTACCTGCGGCTGGGCTGAACAAAGGCGATATGCATGGGTTTGACGGAGGACAGGTATTGTTCGATCACGGATTTCATGCTTCGTCCGCGCTCTTTCATATCACGCTGCAAACGCCGGATAAAGCGGATATCATTATCGGTATTTACAAAAATCCGGACATCCATCAGTTCGCGAAGTGTTTTATCGACAAAAATTAAAATCCCGTCAACGATAATAACCCGGGCCGGTTTTTTTATGATTCCCTGTGTTTTCCGGGAATGGCTGGTGAAGTCGTATTGGGGCATTTCAATCTTCTCACCGGCGGTCATTTTTTTTAAATGCCGTACCATTAGGTCGGTCTCTAAGGCATCCGGGTGGTCGTAATTAATTTTCTCTTTTTCCGCCGGTGACAATTGGCTGTTATCTTTGTAATAGGCATCATGCTGCAAAGTGACCACATCGATATTCGTTAATTCTTTGATGATCGCCTTGATAACGGTGGTTTTGCCGGAACCGCTTCCGCCCGCCACACCAATAACCAGAGATTTTCTTATAACCATACCTGAATGTAACACCTTTTAAAAAAAGAGTCAAGACGCAGTGTTAATTGATTTATTGTGCGATTGAGATGCCGAACCGGAAGTGGTTATCGAGGCTGACGGCATCTAAGAACACAAAGGTATAGGTGGCATAGGGCGTGACCGTAAACTTGCCGGTTTTGATGGGTAGGGCAGCGCCCAAATTCAGGTCTGAGAAACCGGTGTTCGCGCCATCCGGGAGCCATTGACCGGCATTGTATCCTAAAGAACCGGATAGCTCGGCAGTCAGGTTTTTGCTGAGTTCTACAGAGTGACCTATGCCGAGCTCTGCATAAAGCCCGTCTCCTAAATTAACATCATAGTAGACGCTGATTGTCGGGCTCAAAGGTAATTTAGGAAAACCGGCAGTAACAAAGAATTCCTGGGTGGTGTGATCTTTAAAATCAAAATCTTTTATATATGCCCAGGCATAGTTGGTAAAACCCACGGTTAAGGCAAAGTCTTCTCCTGTTTTGAAATCATACGAGAAGGTGAAATCTACTTCATTGGTATTTTTATCTTCAAAAGAGAAATTAAGGAACAGGTTGACGGCAAAACCGCTGTCTCCAAAAGCATATGTAACCTGGGGCTGTATGACCGGTTTTTTTGTTGGGTTGAGATCGAATCCACGCCAGATGTATCGGGAAACAAAATCCGCCTGAAAGGAAAATCCACCGCTGTATAAACAAAAGGCTGCCGAAAAAAGGAATAGGAGCAATATTATTGTTTTAAATTTTTTCATTTTTTCCTCCGATTATTACTACTTTCATTTTCAAACTTTAATTCAGGGGCGGGAACTCCGCCTTTTTTTG
This sequence comes from Candidatus Aminicenantota bacterium, assembly GCA_023137075.1. Taxonomy (GTDB): domain Bacteria; phylum Acidobacteriota; class Aminicenantia; order UBA2199; family UBA2199; genus JAGLQA01. The sequence goes on along the minus strand of JAGLQA010000172.1, from coordinate 2,739 downwards.
CGGGGCTAAAAGCTGAGGAACCACTGCATGGTGGCGATGACCCAGGGGATAATGCTGGCGCCATGGCCCAGTCCCGGGAAAGAGAAGTAACGCACATCGGCGGCGCCGCTGGAAATAAAGGCGTTTTCCGCATCTTCCGAATTGAAAGCCGGTACGGTTCGGTCAGCCGTGCCGTGGTAGAGACGCAGCGGAGCCGACGGCGTCCATCCTTTGTGCAGTTTATTTTCCCGCAGGGCGTCCTTAAGGGTTTGTTCGCCGCTGCCGTTAAAATCGGACAGGAAATCGGCCTTAAAAAGGTCGTCCGTGCTGTTGGTGAGTTGGCCCTCGACGTAGGAAAGGGTATAGCTGCCGCTAAACAACCCGCTTTTCATGCGGCTGCTGTAGGGTTCCCGGAAAACCGAAGAATAGGCCCGGTCCCAACCATAATGCCCCCGGTAAGCGACAAACAGAAAACAGGCGAAAACCGGGGCGTCAATGATTGGCCGGCTCAAAAAATCCCGGGCCGTATCTAAGAGATTATAGGCGCCGGCTCCGGCTGACACGGCAATAAGGGGAAACTCCGCGGCAAAACCGGCCTCGATTTTTTTCTGCACTGCCAGGGTGGCAAATCCACCTTCGGAGTAACCGGTCAGGTAATATTCGTTTTTGATACTCACTCCCAATTCAGCGCACATCTCCTTTACCGCCCGCAGCATGTCGATGCAGGAAGTGGCCAGGGAATCGGCATGATGGTAGGGATGGAGCGAGGAACCGTCCGTGCCGTAGCCGATATAATCCGGCGCCGCGCAAACATAACCGCAGGAGGCAATGACAATATTTAAGGCCACTTCGAGGGGCATGTCAAAGAGGTCTTTATATTGTGAAGGGGCGTCCTTGTTATGCAAAATAGTGCCGTGCTGGTAGCTCAGAACCGGTAAAGGTTCAGCCGTGCCCGGGATGATGCACGCCCCGGAGACCTGCTTCTCCGCCCCCTTGTAGGTGGTTTTGTAAACCACCTGGTACACATCGACCGAAAATTCGGTGCCGTTTTGCAGCACTTTATCGTTGAATAAGCCGGTTTTGTCGAGTAGAAAATCGATTGTGACAACCGATATGGAGGGGTTGGTCAACTTTTCGTAGGAGATCAGTACCGGGTCCGGTTCCGGTTCGTTGTCGCCATCTTTTTCAAGAAAATCACATCCCACCAGGGATACAACCAGAAATATACATAGAAAGATATATTTTTTGCTCATATCCCAATTGTAATGAAAAGAGAACCAAAATACAAGTTATTAAAACTTAAATAATAGGATTTTTTTATTTAAATGCGAACCCCAGCATCAAGGTAAAGGCGGAATTTTTTGCATCCGATCCGTCGGCAATTTCAACCAGACCTAAACTGTAACGCAGGTCGATAATGATACAGCCTTTACCGATTTTGTAAGCTGCATCGGCGCCGAAGGTAAGACCGAAGTCTGTGGATTTGACTTCTTCAAGATCAAGATCTTCCGATTCTTCATAGCCCGAACCCGCTACCGTGAATGTTCCTTCCGCCCGGGCTTTTAAGGCCACATAAGGCCCGGCAAATAGAGCGAAATTAATTTTTTGCGCAGGGAATTTATACTTAAATAGAATGGGAATTTCAATATAATCGAGATTGATCGAGAGACTATACACAATGGGAACGCCAAACAAATTCATTGAACCGGAAGATTGCGTACCCTTTTGAGAATAGTATACTTCAGGCTGAATAGCAAAATTCCGATTCAAATCAAAGCTGTAAAAAAACCCGAATATTCCACCTGTTTTGGTGACGAGATTAATACCAAAGGCCTCTAATTCTTCATCATCTAAAGTTGATAGGTTGGCAAAATTCACTCCTCCTTTAATGCCGAAACCTCCGGCATAAACTACTTGCGAAACCAGCAAAACAAGGGCGATAACCGTAATTGTTGAAAATACTTTCCTCATTTCTTCTTCCTTAAATTTAATTTATCACGTATTTTTAAATATCTATTACAAAAATGGCAGAGCCGCTGGCTCTGCCATTTTATGCTTAGTATTCTTATTTGTCAGATATTACGTCTAAAATAACAAAGGACCAGGCTAATTACCTACCTGGTAGCTGAAGCCACAGTAAATTTTAAAGATCTTTAAGGTATCACCCTCATCGAATAATGTTTTAAAGGTTCCACCCGCTAAGATGGCCATTTTAGGGCCAACCTTATACTCGATGCCTGCACCGCCGCCTAGCCCGAAGGCCGAAGCGCTAATCCCGAAACCTAAGTATGAAATTTCATAAGTGGTATAACCGACACCGGCTTTGGCAAATAGAGTCATCGTATCATTCATGGTGTTTTTAAAAACTCCGTAAAAGAATCCACCATATGCCGAATCACTCATACCGGCCGGCATATCCAAACCTGAGGGACTTAAATAGTAATCAAACACAACCTGTCCCCAAATTGGGCCTGAAAGTTGCATTTCCGCGCCAATATCCAGGAACATCCCTTCAAAATCGGACATTGCCAGACCGAAATTACCGAATATGTTAATCGGTGCGGCGGAAAGTGAAAACGCGCAAATAAACAATACCACTGTTACCAACACTAATGTTTTTCTCATTTCTTCCTCCTATGAGTAAACTTTTTAATTTTTAGTATTAAAGATAATATAGTACAAAGAAAAAGTCAAGGGGAAATTTATATTTTTTAACAAAACATAAAATCGCTTTCATGGTTGAAAAATCCGGGAAAAGAT